>JBBQLI010000018.1:0-34939 GCA_038327765.1 Candidatus Limnocylindrales bacterium
ACCGTTCGCGGTCCAGCCTGAGACCGGCGGTCATGAGATCGGCGCCGGAGCGAAGCCCGCTGTTCGCGACCACCATCAGGTCCTCGCTCGCGGGCCAGCCGGAGACGCGATAGGTCGCAGCGGGGTCGAGACCGCGCAGTCGCAGGCGGTGGTTCTCCGGTGTCGGCCGGTTCAGGATCCGGTACGCCGCGACGACGGCCGATGCGCCGTCCTCGCCGACCGCCATCCACGCGACGCGATCCCGGTCGCCCTCGAACGGGCTCTCGAGCCGTACGAACCGGCCGCGCTGGAACGTCTCCCGGTGCGCTGCATAGAAGGAGACCTGCGCGGCGATCTCGGCACGGTCGGTGTCGGACAGGCTGGTCGGGTCCAGTTCGTACCCGAAGACGCCGAAGAATGCGACCGCGGCACGCGTCGCCAGCGACGTGATCCGCCCCGTTTGGTGGTTGGGCACCGCGGAGACGTGCGCGGACATCGAGCTGAGCGGGTACGCCAGCGAGGTCCCCCACTGGATGCGCAGCCGCTCGACCGCGTCCGTGTCGTCACTGGTCCACGCCTGCGGCGCATAGGCGAGCATGCCCGGGTCGAACCGGCCGCCCCCCCCGGCGCACGACTCGAAGAGGATCGCCGGGAAGCGCGCGATCAGCCGTCGATAGAGTTCGTACACGCCAAGGATGTAGCGGTGGAAGAACTCGCCCTGGCGCTCGGGCGGGAGGGTCGAGCCATACGGCTCGGTGATGTTCCGGTTCATATCCCACTTGACGTAGGAGATGGGTGCGCTCGCCAGGACCTCGCTCAGCACGTCGGTGAGGTGGTCCACGACGTCGGCCCGGCCCATATCCAGGACCAGCTGCTGGCGGCTTTCGGTCCGCGGCCGGCCGGCGATCCCGATGGCCCATTCGGGATGGGCGCGGAACAGGTCGCTATCGGCGCTGACCATCTCGGGCTCGATCCACAGGCCGAAGTCGATGCCCAGCTCGGTGATACGTCGGGCGACGCCATCGATGCCATCGGGCAGCTTGCGCCGGTCCACGATCCAGTCGCCGAGCGAGGTGGTGTCGTCGTCGCGATGACCGAACCAGCCGTCGTCGAGTACGAACAGCTCCACCCCGAGCTCCTTCGCGGAGCGCGCGATGGCCACGAGCTTGTCGGCGTCGAAGCCGAAGTAGGTGGCTTCCCAGTTGTTGATCAGGATGGGTCGGGGCTTGTCGCGCCATGTGCCGCGCGCGAGCCGCTCGCGATACAGCCCGTGGAGCGCGTCCGAGAGGCCGCCGAGACCGGTCTCCGAATGGACGATCACCGCCTCTGGGGTCGTGAACGACTGACCGGGCGCCAGGTGCCAGCTGAAGGTGTCGGGTTCGATGCCGAGGCGGACCCGGGTGGAGCCGTACGGGTCCACCTCGACCTCGGCCAGGAAGTTGCCTGAATAGACCAGGCTGAACCCGAACGCCTCTCCCTGGGTCTCATCCGTGCTGGATCGGCGCAGGGCGAGGAACGGATTGTGCTGCCAGCCGGACGCACCGCGCGTGCTCGCGAACGACTGCCGGCCCGGCACCAGCGGGCGCTCGACGACCTGCGTCTCGCGGGCCCAGGCACCGGCCAGCCCTACCAGCGTCCAGTCGGCATCGGGCAGGTCGACCGCGAGACTCATCGCCGTCCGGAGCTCGATCGTGCTGCGGCCGGCGTTGCGCATCAGCGCGCCCCGGGCGATGGCCGGGCGACCCGCGAAGATCGTGAACCGCAGGTCCACCTCGAGACCGGTCGGTGCGTCGACCAGGGTCAACTCGAGCGTTTCGGCCTCGCCATCGGCTTCGACATAGGTGGATGGCAGGCCGTCCAGGACCGGCTTGCCGGCCGTGATGCGATGCGTCCGGTAGTGCAGGGAGAGCGTGGTGGCGCCGTCGGCACCGGCCGCCACGATCGCCGGGACGCGGTAATCGCCGGCGCCACTGGTCGGATAGACGAAGGGCAGCGGATCGCCGGCACGATTCGAGAAGGTGCTGACCGGGCCCGGACCGAGGTGCTGGTACGAGACGCCGAGCGGCAAGGCTGAGCCCAGGTGGAGTGGACCGACCGACCCTTCCTCATAGACGTGAAGGACCAGGCTGACCAGCCCGTTATGGAGATGGAACTGGCGGTCGTCGGGCCGCCACTCGATCGTCATGCGGGGCTGGGATCGACCGGCGCCATCGACCACGACCAGCGGTACGACCCTGGGCCGATGCGGTACTGCGGGAGGGTGTCCGGACCGCACGAGGCGGTCCCGATGCCACGGTGCAGCGCATCGAGATGGACGACCGTCTCCGGGCGCGGGGAAAGCTCGACGTCATGCGTGGCCGTCGCCAGGTCGATCGCGCGGTGGTGGGTCGCCGACGCCTGACCTTGCTCGTCCATCGTGAAGCGGACCCCGCGACCGTCATCCCCGACCAGAGCGAGCCAGCGGACCGCGGCGTGTCCGCCGTTCTCCTGCGGGCGGATATACGGGACGTACTGCTCGCCGACCGTGGATGCCCAGCGACCGACGATGCCCCCGCGCCGGCGGTCCGGATAGGTTTCGTGCGGGCCCGTCCCGAACCACTCCATGTGCTCCAGCCCCGGAACGGTCTCGAGCACGATCCCGACCCGAGCGACATCGGGGAGCGCATCGGGGAGCTCGACGCGCTCGTCGATTCGGATCGTGCCATCAGCCTGGGTCGTGACCACACGCTCGTGGCCGACGACGATGCCCGTCCGGGTCGTCACCTCGTCCACGATCGTGGTCGTCGCGCCGTCACGTGTCAGCGAGACGAGCCGCCGGGTCAGCGTGTCGAGACCCTGGTCCCGCCAGGCCCGGCCCATCCCGCCGATGCGGTCGTTGTCCGTGGGTGCGCGCCAGAGCGACAGCGACGGCGCCGATGCCAGCAGGGGATGCGTGATGGTTCCGTCGTCAGCGACGGATCTGGCGGGGATCGCGGTGGCGGTCGTTGTGGCGGCCGGGAGATCGGTCGAGGCCGTGGCCGGAAGCGGCACCTGGACGGCGCAGACCTCGAAGCCGGCAGGCGCCCAATCGAGGGCGGCGACCGTCGTCCAGCGCGTCGTGAGCCACGCTTCACGCCCTTCAAACGTGGCAGGCAGACCGGCCAGCGCGATGACCGCCGAGTCGCCCGGAGCGATGGCCGGCGCATCGAACGAACCCTGTGCCACGACCATGCCGTCGATCGCGGCCTCCCAAGTCGCGCGCAGCCAGTCGAGCGTCGTGAAGTGGCGCCGGTTCGTGACGGTCAGACCGCCGGCCGCCAGCGCGATCCCCACCGGCGCCGCCAGCGCCCGATGCTCCCACAGCGCGGGTTTCGGGGTCCGGTCCGGCCAGACCAGACCGTCGGTGCAGAAATTGCCGTCATTCGGCGTATCGCCGAAATCGCCGCCATACGCCCAGCGCGTGGAGCCATCGGGCAGTGTCTGGACCAGACCGTGGTCCCACCACTCCCAGATGAAGCCGCCCTGGAGCCCCGGCGTGGATTCGATGGCGTCCCAGTAGTCGCTGAGGGTCCCGTTGGAGTTGCCCATCGCGTGCGAGTACTCGCACATGATCAGCGGGTGGCGCTGCATCCCCGAATGGGCGTGGTCGAGGATCGCGGCGATCTCCGGATACATCGGACAGACGATGTCGCTGGCGGTCTGACCGGAGGTCCAGTCGAGCCGGATCGCGCCCTCGTAGTGGAGCGGACGCGACGGGTCGAAGCGGCGGACCCAGGCGGCCGCGGCGTCGTGATTGGTGCCATAGCCGGACTCGTTGCCGAGCGACCAGGCGATGATCGATGGGTGGTTCCGGTCGCGCTGGACCATCCGCGACACGCGACTGACCCATTGGGTGAGATACCGGGAGTCGTCGCACAGCGTGCTCTGGAACGCGTGCGATTCGATGTCGGCCTCGTCGATGACGTAGAGGCCCAGCTCGTCGGTCAGTCCGGTGAAGGCGGGGTCGTTGGGGTAGTGCGAGGTGCGCACGGCGTTGAACCCGAACTGCTTCATCGCGACTAGGTCCGCGCGCATGGATTCGGCCGAGATGACGCGCCCGGTGTGCTGGTCGAAGTCGTGGCGGTTGACGCCCCGGATGAAGACGCGCTGGCCGTTGATCAGGAGGTCGATCCCGCGGATCTCGACGCGCCGGAACCCGATGCGCAGCGTCGTGCGCTCCGCGATCGTGCCGTCCGGGGCGATGAGCGTGATCGCGATGTCGTGCAGGTTCGGGGTCTCTGCGGTCCAGCGTGCGACGCCGGGGATCTCCACGTCCCAGGCCACCCGACCGAAGAGCGGCGGGACCTGCGCGAGGTCGACCGCGGCCCAGTCGGCCGGACGATCGGCGACGCCCGCGTCGCCGCGGGCCGTGTGTGCCATCCAGAGGGCCAGCGTGTCGCCGGTCATCGGCCAGGGCGGCGGCTCGGGGATGAAGGTGCTGCCGCGCAGGGTCTCGCCCAGGAGTCCGGGGAGCTCCGCTTCCACCGTCCAGCCGATCTCGGGCGTACCACCGGCGAACCCCAGATCCACGTTCAGCGCAAGGGTACCGGTGGTCAGGTCGTCGGCGAGGCCGCCGATCGCGCCGATATCGGCGATGTACACGGGGCCGGTGGCGTACAGGAAGACCGAGCGCGTGATCCCGCCATGCCACCACTGGTCCTGATCCTCGACGAACGTGGCGTCGGACCACTTGACGACCTTGAGGGAGAGGTCGTTGTTGCCGGCGCGAACGGCGTCCGTGATGTCGAATTCGGCGGCGAGGTGCGAGTCCTTGCTGATGCCGATCTCCTGGCCGTTGAGCGTGACGAACAGCACGCTCTCCGCGGCGCCGACATGCAGCACGATGCGTCGCCCAACGTACGACGCGGGCAGGTCGAAGGGGCGCGTGTAGAGACCGGTGGGGTCGACCGCGGGGAGCGTCGCCGGCAGGCCGGGGAACGGCATCTGGACATTGGTGTAGTGGGGCAGATCCCACGTGTCCTGGCGGGTCCAGCAGCCAGGGACCTCGATGTCGCGCCAGTGATCCGTCGGCGCCTCATCGGGGGTGTGGAGCAGCTGGAAGCGCCACGTCCCGTCGAGCGGGAGTCGGTCCTCGTCATGCGACACGGTGTGCATGGGGATCCGACCGATGCCCGTCAGTTCGGGCGTCTGCCAGGGTCGCGTCATCGCGGCGATTGTCGCACGCGTGGGTCGTGCTCGCGCGCGCGAGCCCGCGAGCCCGCGAGCCGGATGAGCCCGCGAGCCCGGGCGGATGTCGCCTTGCGATTGGCGTTTCCCACGTTCCGGGCGCCGAGCCGCGCGCGTTCTCCGCCAGATCTGCACCAGGGGACCGCTCGGCGACCAGATCCGGGCGCACGGCGCCGGAAGGGTGTCCCGCACGTCTGCTTATGCGCGATCGCGTTCAGCCGAACATCACGGGGAGCGTGGGCGACACGATGAGGCGGCCGCACCGCGCATAACGGTCACGTGGTGAACGTTTGGCGGTCCCATGGGCCACGCCGCGTGCGGCGCCATGGGCCCGCCCGGCGGGTTCAGCCGCGGCGGCCGGTGGCGCTGACGACGGCCCGTGTCAGCTGATGCGTCTTCAGTGCATCGCCGTACGTGGACAGCACCGCCGACGGATCGCCAGCCTCCACGGCATCCAGGAAGACCTCCGCCTGCCGCTCGTATGGATCACGGCTCGACGGGACGATGCGGACCGAGAGCCCTTCGTGGAACGTGACCTCCCAGCCACCGGCCGTGGAGTCCGCGCGCCGGATCGTCGTGCGCAGCCCACCAGACGCGAGGTCGACGTCGATGTGGCCGGCGGCGAGTTGCCGGGTATTCGCGAAGCTGCCGACCGCGCCGGTCGCGAAACGCAGCACCGCAGCGGTGGCATCGGCGACGTCGGTGTCCGCAGGCGTCACGGGTTCGCGCAGCGTCGACGCGGCTCCCACCACCTCGGCCTCGCCGACGAGATAGCGCGCGAGGTCGTACAGATGGGTGGCCTGTTCGACGACCTGTCCGCCCCCGTCGGCCTCATGACGCCACCAGGCCGGCCCGGGCGTGCTGTCGAACCAGCGGGCGGTCATGAGGTGGGCCGGGTCGACGGCGAGACGGTCGCGGATCTCGGGCATCGAGTCGAGCGCGCGCAGGTGGTACCCGACCGCGACCACGAGACCTCGCGCCTCGATCGCGGCCGCCACGCGGGCCGGGCCATCCATGTCGAGTGCGGCCAGCGGTTTCTCGGCGAGGAACGGGATGGCGCGTTCCACCAGGGCCTCGCAGATCGCCACCGCCGATGACGGCGGGACCGCCACATAGACCACGTCCGGGCGGAGTTCGTCGAGCATCCTGATCGGGTCGTCGTAGGCCACGGCACCGCGCGGACCAGCGACCGCGGCGGCACGTTCACGCCTGGCCGACGCCACGCCGACGAGCTGTGTCCGCTCGAGTCGGTCGAGGGCCTCAAGATGCGCCCGCGCGATCCCGCCTGCGCCGATGACAGCGAGGCGCAGTGTGTCACGGCGAGCGTCCATCACGGGCATCGTGCCACACGCCCGGTCCGCTATCGTGGCGACCATGCCCGACGACCTCGCCCGCAACGCCGTGGCCGTGCCGCCGTTGCGCTTCGGCCTGTTCATGAGCCAGTCGAACAAGTCGCTGGCACAGGTCTATGACGACATCGCGATGGCCGAGGACCTGGGCTTCGACCACGCTTGGCTCGTCGATCACCTCGTCGACACGGACGGACCGCCCAGCAACCCGATCCTGGAGGCGTGGACGCTCCTTGCGGCACTCGCCGAGCGGACCTCACGCATCCGCCTGGGCGTGCTCGTGACCAGCAATACGTTCCGGAACCCAGCGGTCCTGCTCAAGGCGGCCGTGACCGTCGATCACATCAGCGGTGGCCGGTTGATCCTGGGGATCGGGAGCGGTTGGCACGCGGACGAACACCGCCGCTATGGCATCGACCTGCCGGCGCCGCCCGAACGGGTCGACCGCTTCGAAGAGGCCGTCGAGTGCATCACGAGGCTGATGGCGCAGGACCGGACGACCTTCGCTGGCCGCTACTACCGGCTCGACGATGCACCCCTCGAACCGCGTCCGCTCCAGCAGCCTCGGATCCCCATCCTGATCGCGGCGCATCGACCGCGGATGCTGCGGCTGGCGGCCCGCTACGCCGACCAGTGGGACACGTTCCCCGAACTTGCGGGGGCCGCCACGGATGGCGTGACGACCGGTCTCGCGGAGCGCGTGGCGACCTTCGAGGCGGCCGCCCGCGCGGCCGGTCGCGACCCGGCGACGATCCGCCGTTCGACCTGGGCGACGCGCGACATCCTGGCCTCCGAGGCCACCTATCGGGCATTCGTCGATGCCCATCTGGCGCTCGGGTTCACCGACATCTCGACCGTCGTGCCAGGCGCCGACCACATGTCGACCTTCCGACACATCGCGGAGGACGTCATCCCGGCGTATCGGTCCGCCGCGCGTCGCTGAGCGCTCGGTCGCTGAGGGCCAAATCGCCGAGGCTCCAGCGGACGTCAGAGCCGGACGGCGGTCCCCGTCGCGGCCGAGCGATAGAGCGCATCGATGGTGCGCGCCTGACCCATCGCATCGGCTCGTCCCAGCAGCGGCGCGCGCTTGTCGCGGATCGCGGCGCTGATGTCGTCGACATCCAGCCGGTAGGGGCTGACCGGTTCGAGATCGGTCCGGATCCTGTCGTGCAGCATCGTGGCCGGCGTGGCATTCCACGGGTTCAGCAGTCGGTGCCGTGCTGATCGCGGCCGTGTTCATCGACCAGCTCCGCCGCCGGTCACGCCAGCGGCCTAGGGACCCCGGGGTCGCGCAGATCCGACCTCCCGCATCACCTGGTGGCTGGTCCGTGTTCCTCCACGCGGGCCAGCCATTCCATCTCAGGTCTACGCGTGCGATGCCTCCTCGAGGCGACGCCGGTCGGCCGATTCCAGCTGGAACGTGGAATGTTCGATGTCGAAGTCGCCCGACAGGCAGCGGCACAGCTCGTCGAGGACGGCCGGTGGATCGGCATCCGGCATCAGCACGACGTGGGCGGAGAGCACGTTCATGCCAGACGTGATCGTCCAGGCGTGCAGGTCGTGGACATCGGCGACGCCACCTGCATCCAGGATGTGCGCGCGGACCTCGGCCATGTCGATCCCGCTCGGGGTCGCCTCCAGAAGGACATCCAGCGCCTGCCGGAGGAGTGACCAGGTGCGCGGCAGGATGAGCACTCCCACGACCACCGACGCCACCGCATCGGCCGGTGTCCAGTCCGTGACCAGGATCACGGCCCCGGCCACGAGCACCGCTGCCGACCCCGCCAGATCGCCCATCACTTCCAGGTAGGCACCACGCATGTTGAGACTCTTGTGCTGCGCCTCGCGCAGCGTGGCGATGGAGATCGTGTTCACGACCAGGCCCAGCGCGGCGATCGCCAGCATCAGATCGGAGTGGACTACCTGGCTCTGCGACAGGCGCTGCCACGCCTCGTACAGCACGTAGCCGGCGATCCCGAAGAGGAGGGCCGCATTGGCGACCGCGGCGAGGATCTCCAGCCGGAGATAGCCGAACGTGCGGCCCGCGTTCGCCGGACGACCGGCGAACCAGATCGCCAGGAGCGAAAGCCCGAGGCCCGCGACGTCCGTGAAGAGATGACCGGCGTCGGCGAGCAGGGCCAGGCTGTTCGCGGCCAGTCCGCCCCACAACTCCACGACGAAGACGCCCGCAGTCAGCGCGAAGACCAGGATCAGTCGCCCGCGATCGGCCGAGGCCGCGGACCGGACGCCGTGGTCGTGATCGTGGCTCATGACAGGCTGAGTCCTGCGAGCAGGCTGTCGAGCACGGCGCGGTCCGCCTGATCAGCGTCCTTCGTCGTCGACTCGAGGGAGAGCGTGAGGCCGTCCCCGTCGCGCACGATCTTCACGGTCAGGTAGTGGATCACGTACGGGGCGATGACCAGGTGGAAGCTCGTGATGTCGGCCGGGACGCCGTCGATGGTCAGGCGCTGGTCCCAGTCCGGGGTGAGCTTGTGGTCCGCCTCGAGGTGGTGATCGATGGAGCAGGTCCAGCCGGTCAGCGCCGTCACGCCGGCCTGTCCGACGACGCTGAGGATGTAGCCACGCTTGCCATGGTAGGTGTCGACGCCGGGCTCATCGGGATGGACCCCGCCGCTGCCGAGGACTTCGATCCCGGTCCAGTCCGCCGGGTAGACCAGCGAGTAGTGATACCGGGTGGAGGCCAGGACCTTTCCGGACGCACTCGGCGCCGTGGACGCCGCCAGTGGTGTGGCCATCGCCGTGGGTGTCGCACCGAGGGCGCTCGTGCCCGCGGTCGCAGTCGGCGCCGGGGTCGAGCTCAGGCCCGCGCAGCCGGAGACGATCGCAACGGCGGCGACCGACACGAGCAGCGCGCGAACCATCGACCGAGGGTGCATCCCGTTCACGCTAGCGCATCCCCGCTCGGACCGATCCAGCTCGATGGTCCCGGCGTTCGCCGCTCGGCCATACTGCGACGATGCGCTTCCGAACCACGATCCTGGGAACGGGCAAGACGGCGGCCGGGATGGTCATCCCGCCGGAGATCGTCGAGGGGCTCGGTGCGGGCCGCAAGCCGGCCGTGACCGTGACGATCAACGGCTACACCTATCGCAGCACGGTCGCGACGATGGGCGGCGCGTACATGATCGGCGTGAGCAACGACCATCGGACGAAGGCTGGCCTCGCGGCCGGCGACGAGGTGGACGTCGAACTGGAACTCGACACGGCGCCGCGGGTGCTCGAGGTCCCGGCCGACTTCGCAACAGCGCTGGCCGGAGATCCGGTCGCGAAGGCGTTCTTCGACGGACTCTCGTACAGCAATCGGTCTCGCCACGTCCTGTCGATCAACGATGCGAAGACCCCGGAGACGCGCCAGCGTCGGATCGAGAAGTCGGTGGCCCAGCTCCGCGAGGGCCGGGTCTAGCGAAGTCCGCGATGGCGGCGGCTTCCGGGCAGGCACACGGTGGTCGCGCCGCCCAGGTCGTCGTCGAGGTGCAGCGGCGGGTCGACGCCGTGTGAACGACCTGCGCGATGCGGGTCGACCGTCGGCGCGAGATCACGCGGGTCCGCTCACCATCGCGACCGAGCGTCCACTGCGCGCATGAACGCGGCGTTTCCGTTCGATGAGTGCAGGTCAAGGGATGCCGCGCGAGGTGGGTGTACGGTCCGCTCGACACGCCGCCGCGAGGAGACCGTCGAACGGGTGACACCGGTCACCGGGTTGGTCGGCGCCGGTCCCCGTCCCCCTTGTGCGAGCGTCGGGCGCGTCCATACTCCGGTGATGTCACGGCTGCGGGTCCTGGCGATGCTCGTGGCCATCGTCAGCGGGTGCGGCGGGCCGACGCCGACGACGCCGCCCGGTTCGGGGGCGGTGACGACGTCGAGCGCACCCACGGTGGCGTCCGCCAGCCCTGTCGTCGCCGATGCAACCGGCTTCGATGCGATCCAGGCGAACGCCGTGGCGCATGTCGGCGAGACACTGGACGGCCTCGACGACCGTGGGCAGCTCCTGGATCACATGGGCGTTCGAGCCGGCCTCGGCCCGAACGCTGACCGGATCCTGGCCCTGATCCAGGCGACCGAGACCGCGGTCGATGCCCAGCAGGTCAAGGTGCAGACCGCCAGCACCGGGATCGTCAACGCCGTGTTCCAGAAGTTCCAGAGTCCGTACATCGAGTTCCGCGACCAGATGAGCGACGCCCTCGACGGGATCGGGCGATCGGGCGGCGGGAACCTCCACATCGACATGGGTTCGCAGTCGAACACGCAGACGGACGGCGGTTGGAGCGGGACCACCTCGCAGCAGACGACCGCCGACGTCACGATCTCGGGTTCCGACGTCAAGGTCGAGCTGGTCCGTGACATCACGAATTCGGCGACCGATGTCGCGTCGGGGACCAGCATCCTGAACGAGACCATCAAGCACCGGATCGTCGGCGAACTCGACGTCTGTCCGCCCGCCACCGGCCAGGTCCCGGCGTCGCTCACCGTCGGGCTCGAGGCCGACTCCAGCACGTTCCCGCTGCCGGGCGGTGGCATCGCGACGCATGCCACAGGCACTAGTACGAGATCGAGCCAGTTCCAGGGGCCGGTCGACGACATGGCGACGCTCGGCGCCGTCCAGCAGGCCTTCACCAACCACGAGATGTTCCACAAGACCACGTCCGCGCCCGGGCAGGCCGATGTGACGTCGGATGGGGAGTTCACGATGACCGCGACGAACATCAACGACGGTGTCCCGGCCGCGGGCGAGTTCCACGCCACGCTCAGCGACTGGTCGACATCGACGGGGACGACGTCCGCGACGGGAGACGTCACGGCCGAGATGTTCGCCCCGATGCCCTGGCTCGCCGGTTCCGACTACTCGACGATGGATGCGTCGTACGTGGCAGCCCAGACGCTGTGGCGGAACACCCGCTGCGTGATCGTGACCGCGCCAACCTACATCCCTGCCAGCGCGTTCGCGAACAACGCGATCCCGACGCACACGGAGGAGGTCGACAAGGGCAGCACGACAGTCTTCCAGGTGGGAGTCGATCATCGGTTCGGCCAGACGGTGACGGCCAAGATCGTGACCGAGCTCGACGGCAAGGAATCGCTCCAGCCAGGCACGATCCCGAAGCCGCCCGGGACGCTGACGTATGTCGCGCCGGACAAGGACGGGCTGGACGCGAAGGCCATCCTGACCTCGACGTCCAAACAGGGCATCGGCCACCTGGTCCTCACCTTCCATACGGGCGCGGAGAAGCTCAAGCTGAGCATCAGCGGGACGCTCGTCACCAGCGGGTTCGGGGTCTCGTACACGACGACGTTCTCCACCTCGAACCTGGTGCTCAGCAGGCAGCCCGACGGCTCGTTCCGAGGGTCGAGTCCGATCACGGCATCGTTGCATCTCAACGGGGACATCCCGTGCCCGAATCCGTTCCACGAGAAGGGCACCCTGGTCCTGAACGGCAAGCGGCCGCCGCGCGCCATCGCGAACGAAGGGCAACCCAACGAGGTCGTCGACGAGAGCCAACCGCGGCAATGGAAGGTGGGCTACGACGAGGGAACCAAGGCGATCACGTCCGGGACCTGCCTCGGTCAGAGCCTTGGTCAACTGATGCAGCTCGGGGCGAACGGCATCACCGGCGGGTTCATGCTGATCCTGTTCGGGATGAACGCGGACGGCACTCCGGCGTTCCTGACGTTCCCGCCGGAGGGCGGCACGATCAAGGTGAACAAGACGACCACGCTCGGGCCATCGACGAACACGATCGTCGCCACCGTGACGGGCACCGTCATCAGTGAGTCGGGCAAGTAGGGTGTCCGCCGTCGGTCAGCCGAGGTCCGGGACCGTCGTCAGGGGGTTGCGGATGGTCGGGAACACGCAGCGGCGCGCACTCGCCATCCTCGTGACGGCCATCCTGGTGGCCTCATGCGGTTCGACCCCGACGCCATCCGGCGCCCCATCGGCCGCGTCGTCTCCAGCAGGTCTGCCCGGCCAGTCGGATGGGACGCCGATCGGATCGTCTCCGGCCACTGGTCCAGACGCCTCACCCGGTCCGCAATCCGGGCTGATCGTGACCGAGGTTGGGTTCACTCCGCGCGGGAGCGACCCCGCGTTCGTCGAGATCTCCGACGTGGGGTCCGGCACGGTCGACCTGACCGGTGCGATCCTCCGCGTCGGCACGGTCGATGTCGCGCTCGGCGGCCAGACGCAGCCGCTCCCGCCAGGAGGGCAGGACCTCGTCCTCTTCGACGGACGAGGCACCGTGGACGCGGCAGGGATCCATGCCCCGAGTGGCGTGGCGCTGGCCCCGGCTGGTGGCATCATCCGTCTGATCGATGCGAGCGGTCGTGTCCTGGACCATGTCGCCTGGGGCGACGGCCAGCCCGACAGCGTCCGCTTGAGTGCTGGCGCACTGGTGCCGGATGCGATCCTTCCGGGGACCACCATCGGGCGCGAACCGGGAGCGACCGGGCCGGGGCTGGCAGAGGAGTGGGTCATCTACGGACCCGATGACGCGTCACCGGGTAGGGCGAACCCCATGCCCACGGCGGGCGTGCTGCTGCCGCTGTCCGGTTCCGTCGTCCAGGACACGCATGCGGTCCTGGCCTGGTATCCGGTCGTGGGCGCCTCGACCTATCACGTACAGGTGGCGGCGGTGACCGACGTGTCGTTCGGCGCGCCCGTCCTCGACACGACGACCACGGACCCCCAGATCGACACGGGCACGCTCGGGCCGGGCGGCTACACCTGGCGCGTGGCGACGACGGACGCCGCCGGCCATATCTCGGCGTTCTCTGCGCCAAGCTCGATCGCGTTGGCTGGTCCGACCGCCCTGGCGATCGCCGCAGTGGCGCACATCGGGGGGAGCCCGCTTGTCGCTGACGACGCCGGGCACCAGCTCGATGTCCCGCTCCTCTCGCAGCACAAGGACACCGCGATGCTCTCGCTGGAGCAGAACCAGCAAAATGGCCCGCACGCCTGGAACGTCGACCACGGCGTGCTTGACCCGCGCGATCCGGCCGACAACGAGAACTGCGCCCTGGCATCCGTGGCAATGGTCAATCACTTCTTCGGGGGCGACCTCAGCCAGGACCGGATCGGGTTCGAGCTGTACAAGGACCGGCAGCCCGGACCCGAGGAGGACCTGAACCACGGGTACGGCCTGCACGCGGCCGATGTCACCAAGGCACTCACCTTTGCCCTTGGGACCGCGCCCGAACACGGCGCCACCGGCCGGACCCCGGACGAGATCTGGGCAGCGGTCACCGCCAGCATCGATGCCGGCCGCCCGGTCGTCGTGGCCGGCATCCGCCACGTCTTCGTCTTCACCGGATACGCCGTGAAGGGCGGCAAACGCCTGCTCTCCGTGAACGATCCGTGGAACTACCCCGGCCGGCCTGGGACGGGCGCCTACGATATCGACGCGAACGACGGCCGGAGCGCCTCGATCCTCGACACGTGGATCCTTCCCGCCGGGGCACGTGGCACGCGCCAGGAACCGTCCGTCACCACCGACTCCGATGGCGACGGTGTCGTCGACTTCGACGAGACGCAGCGCTTCCAGACGAACCCGAACGATCCTGATAGCGACGGCGATGGGGTCCATGACCTGCAGGACATCGCGTCGGGCGTCTTCGATCCCACGTATGGCTATGCGAGGGATCCGCAGCCGGACAGCCCCGGGCGCGACTTCGATGTCGACGGCATCCCGACCGAGCGGGACCCCGATTCGGATGCTGGCGGCTGTCAGGACGGTCACGAGGATGCCAACGGCAACGGTCTGCGTGACACCGGCGAAACCTGGAACTTCGACGCATCGGATGACCTGTGCGTGGGCTGGCGGGGCACCATGACCGGCACCTACACCTGGGACAGTCCGGCAGCCGGCGCCAAGGGCACGGCGAGCTCCACCTTCAGCGGGCTGTGGGAACCCGTGCCGGCCGACCAGCCGGTGGACCCATGCCAGGGCGGATTCCCGGCAACCTGCATCGTCTACCTCCCGAGCGGCACCGTCGACTGGACGTGGGACTCCCACCAGGTCCCTCCTGGTGGCCAGTGCGACGAGCATCGTTCCGGGCACGTCGCTGCGGGTGCCGTCAACGATCCGCGCAATGCCGGCGGCGCCAACGGGGTCCCGCTCAGCAGCCAGATGCTCGTCCTTGAGCCCGACGGGGCCGGTCACCTGACGTTCCGCGGCCAGGGCATCACGGCCCTGACCGAGCGGATGACCTGCAGCGACGTGCTGCATGCGGAGACGGCTCCGCCGGCCTACCTCGATCTGCCGCAGAACGATCCTGGGAGCAAGCCGCTGGGGGCCGGCCCCGGGTCGTCATGCGACAGCATCTGGCAGATCGACGCCAAGGCCGAGGAGATCACGGGCGGCTGCGTCCAATGGAGCTACCCGGACAACTCCATGAGGTTCACCTGGCACCTGACTCGGGTCGGCCCGCCACCCGCGCTCGCCCCCGGCGGGTAGGCCGCGTCAGGCCGCGGGCACGCTCGGATCAGGCTCGCCGCTCAGCGCGACCACCGTGTCCCACAGGCGCTGGCGGTCCGCGGCACTGACCCGGGTCGACGGCACGCGATCGAACGGACGAACCCGCCGGTCGAGGAAGACGCGGCCCGAGGTTGCGCGCGCATCACCGGCGGCCGCAAGCCAGAGGATCGTGTCAGCCCCCTCGGCCGGTGTCCGGAGCAGGCCTCCCAGGAGGTTTCGGAAGCCCGGCAGCGACGCCTCCAGTCCCGGCGTGTCGGCCCA
This sequence comes from Candidatus Limnocylindrales bacterium, assembly GCA_038327765.1. Taxonomy (GTDB): domain Bacteria; phylum Chloroflexota; class Limnocylindria; order Limnocylindrales; family CSP1-4; genus SPCO01. Next base: position 15,284 of record JBBQLI010000018.1, read on the forward strand.
GCCCGGGTGCATCGCGTTGATCACGAGGCCGCGACCGTGCAGCCGTCGCGACCACTCGCGCACCAGCACGACCTGCGCCCGCTTCGCCCGGGCGTACGCCCGCGGCCCGTCGTAGGGATCCTGTTCGAACCCGAGGTCATCGAGGTGCAGGGCCTGCGTGTACATCCCACCGGACGTCACGGCGATGACACGCGCGTCCGAGCTCTCAATGATCCGCGGCCAGAGTCGCGCCAGCAGGACGAATGGCCCCAGCACCATCGTGGCGAACGTGCGCTCGAACCCCTCGGGGGTGGTGGCGCGGGTCGCGAACATCGCCCCGGCGTTGTCGATGAAGACATCGATCCGCGGTTCGGTCGCCAGGATCTCGGCCGCGGCGGCGCGAACCGACGGCAGTGACGCCATGTCCGCGACGACCGTGCCGATCGCCGCGCCCGGGGTCGCTGCCAGGATCTCGCTGCGGGTCCGTGCCAGCCGCGCGGCGTCGCGCCCGACGAGCACGAGCCGCGCTCCCATGCGTGCGAGGGAGCCGGCCACCTCGCGCCCCAAGCCGGACGTGGGGCCGGTCAGGACCACGGTCCGCCCGGCCATCGAGAGCGACTCGGCCCCCGTCCAGCCGAAGAGACGGCTCCGGATCCGGCAGCCCAGCTTCGTGAAGCTCGGGACGACGAGCACTTCAAGGATTTCGTCGACAAGCGTACGCGGGTCGGTCATACCTACATCTTCGGGCATGGGACCCGTCCGGATCGGTGTCTCGTGCGAATGACAGGTAGACGGCCCACCTGACCGACCGAGGAGACGCCCGCCCATGACCCGCTTGCACGAGACCATCCAGACAACCCTGCCCATCGCGGACGCGTTCGCGTTCGTGGCGGATTTCGCCAATGCCCAGCACTGGGACCCCGGCGTCGCGTCGTCGGAACGGATCGATCCGGGACCCGTTGATCTTGGAGCCCGATATCGACTCGGCGTCCGGCTTGCCGGCCGGGTCGCGCCGATGGAGTACCGAATCACCACGTACGAGCCAACCAGCCGCGTCGTCCTGACCGGTTCGGGCTCGAACGTCACGGCGGTCGATGACATCCGTTTCGAGAAGGTCGGGACCGGGACGCGGATCGAGTACACGGCCGACATCACGCTCGGTGGCTGGATGCGCGTCATCCAGCCGTTCGCAGGCGGGGCGTTCGAGCGTCTCGCGAAGGCCGCCCTTGCAGGCATGCAGCGTGCGCTCGACGAACGCGCCAAGGCCGCGGGCGCATGAGGGTCGGTGTCATCGGGGCAGGGGTGAGTGGCCTGACCGCGGCCTACGCGCTGAACGCTGACGGCCACGAGGTCGTGCTGTTCGAGGGCGAGACACAGCCTGGCGGTCACGTCGCGACAGTGGCCGTGGAGACGCCGACCGGTCCCCTGAACGTGGATACCGGGTTCATCGTCTACAACGAACCGACCTATCCGCGCCTCATCGGGCTCTTTGCGGATCTCGATGTCGCCACGCAGCCGAGCGAGATGTCGTTCGGTTCGTCCTGCCGCTCCTGCGATGTGGAGTTCGGTTCGCGCGGCGTGAGCGGGTTCTTCGCCCAGCGAGGGCTCGTGCTTCGGCCGTCCTACCTGCGACTCTTCCCGGATATCGCCCGGTTCTATCGTGACGCCCGCGCCATCCTCGACGGTCCGACCCCCACCGGCATGACCCTGGGCGAGTACCTCGCGGACCGCCGCTTCGGTCCCGCCTTCCGCGACCATTTCCTGGTGCCGGTGACGGCCGCGGTCTGGTCGACGGCGCCGGGCCGCGCGCTCGAGTACCCGGTCGACTACCTGCTGCGCTTCCTGGACAACCACGGGCTGATCGGGATGGACCGGGCGTTGCCGTGGCGGACCGTGACCGGTGGCTCGCGGACCTATGTGGACCGGCTCATCGCGACCCTCCCCGAAGGATCGGTGCGAGCCGGTGACCCAGTGATCGCCCTGACCCGCGAGGAGACCGGCCCGATCGTCCGGACCGGGTCCGGCCGCCAGGAGCGCTTCGATGCCGTGGTCCTCGCCACCCATGCGGACGACGCGCTCACCCTCCTGGCCGATGCCGACGCAGCGGAACGCGCTGCCCTCGACGGGTTCTCGTACAACCGCAACCGCGTGGTCCTCCACACCGACGAGCGGGTCATGCCGAGTCGCCGTGCCGCGTGGTCGTCCTGGAACGTGGAGCAGCGGGCCTGCGATCCGCCGGGCGCGGCGGTCACGATGACCTACCACATGAACCGCCTCCAGTCGCTGCCCGGTGAAACCCAGTACTTCGTCTCGGTCAATCCCGGGAATCGCGTCCGCGCTGACCGCGTCATCCTCGACCGTGCCTTCAGTCACCCGATGTACACCTTCGAGTCCCTTGCCGCGCAGGTCGCCGTCGGCAAGCTCCAGGGTCACCGCGACACGTACTTCGCCGGCGCGCACCTGGGCTGGGGGTTCCACGAGGACGGCTGCCGCTCCGGCTTCGAAGCCGCGGAGGCGATCTCCCTCGACGACGCCCGCGCGGAGGCCGCATGAGGTCGCACCTCCTGGAGGGCGTCGTCCGCCATCGCCGGTCGCGACCCGTCGTGTATGCGCTGGAGCACGCGGTCTACTACGCCGCGCTGGATCTGGCCGAGCTCGACGAGGTGGATCGGACGCTGCGGCTGGTGAGCCGTAACCAACGCAACGTCCTCGAGTTCCGCGACGCCGACCACTGGACGACCCCCGCCCGTGACCTCCAGGCGACCGTCCTGGCGCATCTGCGAGCTGAGGGGGAGGACCCCACGGGTTGGAGGATCACGCTGGTGACCAGCCTGCGGGTGTTCGGCTACGTCTTCAATCCGGCCAGCTTCTACCTCTGCCGCGACACCGCGGGCGTGCTGCGCGTGGTCGTGGTCGAAGTGCATAACACGCATCTCGAACGCCACCTCTATACGCTCCGGCCGCGCGCCGAGGGTCCGCGGTTCGTCGCCTCGATGGCGAAGGACTTCTACGTCTCGCCGTTCATCGACATGGAAGGCCAGTACACGGTCCACGTCCAGGACGAGCCGGCCGGCCTCCGCATCGCCATCAACGAGCGCCAGGGCGACAGCCCGCTGCTGGCCACCAGCCTCGTGCTGGAACGCCGCAGGCTCACGAATCGGACGGTCCTGCGCATGCTGGTGCGTCACCCGCTCATGACCTATCGGACGATCGCGCTGATCCACTGGCATGCCCTGCATCTGTGGCGGCGCGGCATCCGCTTCCAGCGTCATGGGTCCGTGGCCCACCCGGCGAGCGCAACCACCCTCACCAACCCACGACCCAGCGAGGTGATCCCATGAACGTCGTTCCCGCCCGGCGCCTGAGCGGCCTATCCGGACGGACCATGGCGTCGCTCGCCGAACGGATCGGGCTGGCTGCTGCCGCCAGGATCACCGTCGGCGGTCTGACGGTCGTGCTACCAGGTGGTGAGCGGCACGCCTTCGGCGACCCATCGTCGCCGCACCAGGGCGAGATCCACATCCATGATGACGCCGCAGCGGTCCGGCTCCTCCTCCATGGCGAGACCGGGGCGGGGGAGTCCTACATGGACGGGCAGTGGTCCTCGCCGGACCTGGAGGCCCTGATCGAGGTCGCGGCACTCAATCGCTCGGCGCTGGCGCTGACCAGCGGCTGGTGGCGGTTCGCGTTCCAGGTCCCGCGGACGATCGCGCATCGCGCGCGCCGCAACACGAAGGGGCAGGCGCGCAAGAACATCGCGGCGCACTACGACCTGAGTAACGACCTGTATCGGCTCTTCCTCGACGAGACGATGACCTACTCGAGCGCCGTCTTCGAGACGCCCGACCAGAGTCTCGCCGACGCGCAGCGAGCCAAGTACCGACGCATCGCCGAGGGTGCAGGGCTGCGCGCCGGGATGCACGTGCTCGAGGTCGGCTCGGGCTGGGGCGGGTTCGCCATCTACGCCGCTGGCGAGATCGGCTGTCGGGTGACCTCGGTCACGATCTCCAGGGAACAGCACGACCTGGCCCGCCAGCGCGTCCACGAGGCTGGGCTTGACCACCTGGTCGACATCCAGATGCGCGATTACCGCGACATCGAGGGGACCTTCGACGCCGTCGTCTCGATCGAGATGCTCGAGGCCGTGGGCGCCGAGTATTTCGACACCTACTTCGAATCGGTCGACCGCATGCTTCGACCCGGCGGCAAGTTCAGCCTGCAGGTCATCACGTTCCCCGACGTCGCGTACGAGGCCCAGCGGCGCGGGGCGAACTGGATCCAGACCTACATCTTCCCTGGCGGCCTGTGCCCGTCGCTGTCCGTGATCGAACGGTCGGTCCATGGGACGCGTCTGCTGATGCGCGGCGTCACGGATATCGGCCCCAGCTACGCCCGCACGCTGCGCGCCTGGCGGACCCGGTTCCTCGAGAATCTCGACGCTGTCCGGGCACTTGGCTTCGATGAGCGGTTCATCCGGATGTGGGAGTACTACCTCGCGCTGAGCGAGGCGGGATTCGCCACCGGGCTGACGCAGGACGCCCAGATCGTGCTGGAGAAGGGCCGCGGGCTCAGTGGATCGGCAGCAGGTGGGTCGATCCCAGCGGTCGGCGCGCCAGCAGCGTGACGACCACCAGGGCGGCCACCGCGGCTGCTCCCGAGGCGGCGACCAACGGTACGATCGGCGCGTTGGATTCCTTCACGACGATCCCGACGTAGGCCCACACGATCACCAGGCCGTAGGCCACGTCGCCGAACTCCCAGACGAACCGGATCGCGATGGCCAGGCCGACCAGCAGGACGACCGCCGCGATCGCCTCGGGCATGATCCCGAACCCATCGAACCCGAGCGCTGAGAGCGTCTGGGCGATGTTCGCGATCGTGGCGACCGTGATCCATCCGAGATAGACAGAGAAGGGGATCCGGATAGACCAACGCGTCGCGGTCGTCAGGAGGCCGCGAACGGCCCACAGCCGCAGGTGGATAGCGATCAGCGTGATCAGGAGTGCGACGATCACCGGGACCGTCAAGGCGAACACCTCGTACTGGAAGAGCAGGAGCCAGGTGCTGTTGAGGATTCCTGACAGGGCCGGGAGCCAGCCGAGCCGGCGGACCACGGGGTCGTCGCCGTTGCGGGCCTGATAGATCGTGAAGGCCGCGAGCCCGAGGTAGATCACGCCCCAGATCGAGAAGACGTAGCCAGCCGGAATCACGAACACGTGGAATCGGTCGCTGATGACGTTGGTCGGCAGGTTGATGGGCAGGATGTTGGCGGCACTGTTGACGACGAGCGTCACGAGGAACGTGATCGTCGTGATGCGTTGGCGGGCTCGGTCGGCGGACATCGGGGCTCCTCCGGGTCGGTCGGTCGTCACGGTACCTTCGACCGCAGGTGCCGGCGCGGATGGGTCGCGGCTCACACGGCCGCGAGCCTCGCGGCAATCCGTTCGAGCCGAGGTGCCGAAGAGAGGGCACACCGCCGGTCCTGCGGTACCAGGGACCGCTGGTGGTCATGCCGACCAGGCTCGCACAAGCTCCACTGGAGGACACCATGCGTCGTCGTCTCTCGCTCGCCCTGCTCACCGGCCTGCTTGCCATCGGAGCGATCTCCGCGCCCGTCTCCGCATCGTCGAACACCATCGCCGACATCGCGGTCGCCAACGGCAACTTCACGACCCTTGTCGCGGCGCTCAGCTGCACGGGACTGGTCCCGGCTGTCGCCGACCCGAATGCGCAGCTGACCGTCTTCGCCCCCACCGATGCGGCATTCCGCAAGTTCGGGCTCACCGCGAAGAACGTCTGCTGGCTGCCGAAGCGACTCCTCAGCCAGGTCCTCACCTATCACGTGGTGCCGGCCGTCCTGTACGCGAAGGACGTGCTCGCATCGCGGAAGATCAAGACCCTTGATGGCCCCTACATCTTCCCGTCAGTCCGCGGCGGCAGCGCCTACCTCAACTGGTACGCGCGGATCTCGGCCACGGATATCCAGGCATCCAATGGCGTCATCCACGTGATCGACTCCGTGCTGATCCCGTACCGCTTCCACTGATCGGAAGCTCCTCGCTCGACGGCCCGCTCGCGAACGCGAGCGGGGCCGTCGTTCGTTTGCGCCGGGTCGGAGGCCGGGTCGAGCCGGCTGGCACGTCGGTGCGACCCACGCAAACAAGCATCCCTCCGCCCCGAGTCGTATTCGTAGATGTTCCAGCGGCGGCGAGTGTGGGTGGAAGCATGGATCGCAGCGAGTCACGGACCGGCACAGCAGGGCTCCCCGATCGTCGCGATGCGTCTGGTCCTCTGCGCCGCACGCATGGCTGGCTGTGCGACGACCACCGGTCCCTCGGGCGCGCCGAGCCTGCTCGCCTCGATGAGTCCCTGAGCGATAGCGACGGCCATCCCGCTCGAGACGTGCTCGAGCGGGATGGCTTCGGGTGCCTCCGCGGTCCCCGGCTCGGTCGCGCCGACGGTGCTCGCCTCGATCGACGTCCTGGACCCGTGACCGGCAAGGTCGTGGCCACGATCCCGTGGGGCGACATGACGTTCGAGGGAGCCGGTTGCGGCGGGCTCTGGGGCAGCCGGACCGATGGCTCCGATCTGGAGCTCCTCCGGATCGATCCGGGGACCGGGGCGCAGGTGGTGAGCTGGACGGAGACCGATTCACAGGTCCCGCGTGGTGTCGGTGGGCTGGAGACGTCCGACGGATGCTGGCTGCGTCTCGACCCGACCGCCGGCTCGATCGGATCGAGGCTGGTCGAGCTGACGCCCGATGGCCCAGGCCGCGCGGTCGGCGGGTTCATGGACGACTACAAGCTAAGCGTCGTGAACGACACGCTCTGGGCGTGCGCGCTGGTCGGGGTCGTCCGCTTTGACCCCGACCTGGGTCAGACGACCGGGACCGCGTACGCGCTGAAGGCGCCTGCCGATCCCTCGGTGCCCGCCGGCTCCCCGGCCGCGCGATCCTCCGCCCCATTCTTCGGCGCGGCCGGCACCTACTGGCCCGTGATCGATCAGACCGGCGTCCGGCAGCGCCTCGATGTCGCGGCCGATTGAACGTCCGCCCTCATCGCTTGCGTCGCGCCTGATGGCTGCTGCGTTCGTCGCCGGACGGGAAGGGTGGTCCGGGGCCGCGAACGGAATGCAGCGTGACTCCGAGCGTGGTCTGCCGTCTGCGCGGCGCCAGGCACGTCGGGCCGATGGGAGGACTGGAGCGGGAGACGAGGTTCGAACTCGCGACCTTCTGCTTGGGAAGCAGACGCTCTGCCGACTGAGCTACTCCCGCCCGGGAGGCCGTGATTGTAGCGAGGCGTCGCTCGAATCGCCAAGTCGCGATCCGTCGCGGGCGTCTTGAGGCCGGTCTGATCGACAGCCGAGCTTGGTCCGGCAGGCCGGCCCTCCAAGACCTGCGTCGAACACGGGGCATGGCGATCGAGATCCTCGCCTCGGCGCGCCCCTGATGTGGCAGAGTGGTCATATGAGCGCGGAGGTGGAGTCCCCCCGGCCAGGCACGATCACGGGCCCCGCCCCTGAAGCGAACCACGACATCGTGCTGATGCGCCGCATGCGGGAGCGCGACGAGCGGGCCCTGGAGGAGCTCATCCGCCGCTTTGAACGGCCGCTGTACTCGCTTGCCTACCGCGTCGCCGGCAGCGACCGCTTCGCCCAGGACATCGTCCAGCAGGTGTTCGTGACCGTGTGGCGTGACGCTCACCGCTACGACCCGACTCGTGGCGCGGTCTCGAGCTGGCTGTTCACGATCACCCGAAGCAAAGCGATCGACATGCTCCGGCGCGAGACTGGGGCCAAACGCCGAACCGTGGATGTGGACCTGAGCCTTCGGCCTGCGAACGACGACGTCCACGAGGAGACCTGGCTGCGGACGCGGCGCGATGCCGTCCGAGCCGCCGTGGTCGAGCTATCCGACATCCAGCGCGAGGCGGTGACCCTCGCGTTCTTTGACGGCCTCACCCATGTCGAGGTCGCCGAGGCATTGGCCATCCCGCTCGGGACTGCCAAGTCGCGGATCCGCGAGGGGCTCATCAGGCTCCGACGAGACTTGGGCGAGTCGCTCAGCGAGTCCGTTTCAGCGACCGACGTGGCAGGGCAGGGACGATGATCGACCACGATCCGTTCATCCGCCTCCTGGCCGGTCGCGAGCTTGGCGGGCTCGACGACGATGAGGCCATCGAGATTGATCGGCACCTCGTCGGCTGTGCCACCTGTGCCGCCGAGGTGCGCGCATTCGACGACACGCTCGCGGCCCTGGCGCTCGTCGCCCCACCTCGTCACCCGCCCCGATCGCTCGAGGGGTCGATCATGACCGCGATCAGAGCCATGACCCTGGTGTCGAAGGATGGTCGTGGCTCTGAGGCGGGCTGACAGCGGCGAAGGTGACCCGGATTTCACGATGGCGGGCCGCACAAGCCCGTAACATTCCGGAAAGCCAACTCGATGGAGTATCTCCCCGAATGCGAAAGCGGCACGATCCAGGCGACGTGACGACCGAAGCGCGGACATCGCCCGCTGAGATCATCACTCCCGAGCTCATCGCCTCCCTGCTCGCGGACGGGGACGACGATCTGGCCGCATGGGCGCTTGGGGAAGCACTGGCAGCACACCCCCGGGCAGTCGTCTTCGACGAGCTTGTCAAGCCTGCCCTGGAGCTGGTCGGCGCAAACTGGGAGAGCGGTCGGTGGACTGTGGCCGAGGAGCACCTGGCCAGCCGCGCCCTCGACAACGCGCTCGCGCGCATCCGACCGGCCACGACACCGGAGACGCGCATCGGGCCGGTCGTCGTCCTTGCGGCACCCGCGGGGGAGTACCACGCCGCCGGTTTGGTCTGTCTTGCGCAGGTGCTCGAGGAGGACGGCTGGAAGGTGGAGAACCTGGGTCCGAACTTGCCGCGCCGCGATCTCGTCAGCTTCCTGTCGAGTCGAGCCGTCGACCTCGTCGCTTTGTCGATCTCGAGGGTCGATTCGCTGCCCGCGTTGCGCCGCACGGTGAGCGCGATCCGGCGCGCCCGATCATCGGAAAGCGCATTGCCGATCATCGTGGGCGGACGCGGGACAGTGGACCTCGATGGCCCGATCGACGGGGCACAGGCCGTCGGCTCCTCGGTGGTCGAGGCCCAGCGGTTCGCACGCACGGTCGCCGCGCGGCTATCCGCATCGATGGAGTGAAGGGGCACACCATTCTCCCGCGGCTTGGGCGCCCCTCGTCGAGCAGGGCGAGGACCTGATCCCGGCTATCCGCGGATAGTTCGTTCAAGGGCACGTTCCAACACCACGGAGTGGGCTGCCCGCCAGACTTGGGCTGGCGCACTCGGCTCGATGGCTCTCGAACGCGCGACACAACGCGCGCTGCGGTCGACCGGAACAGCCCAGCGAGGGGAGCGATCGGGCAGGACAGTCTCGGCCTGGGGCAGACGCAGGTGCCGACCGAGCGACTCCCGTCCGGGAGGCCGTGATCGTCGCGAGACGCCGTTCAGATCGCCACGTCGGGATCCGTCGCGGACCTCCCACCGCCGGTCGGATCGATCGCCGTCATCGAACCCGCCAGCCGGCGGCCTCCAAGACTCGGATCGAGGCGTCGCGGATCGGACCGACGTTCTCCACGACCGCGTCCTCGAGCCCGACGCCGGCATCGGCTGCCAGGGCCTCGCGGGACGTCTCGAGATCGTCCAGACGAGCCACGTCCGGCGCCGAGCGCAGACGTGCCTCGATGACGGCCAGCGGCACGGTCAGGCGCACGACGAACAGCGGCATCTCGATCGCGTCGCGGATCGCGGCGACGGTGGAGCGCTGATGGACGAACCCGGCCAGGAGGATCAGCTCGACGCCGGCCACCCGGTAGTTCGAGACGACCGCACCGAGGTTGCGGGTCAGGAGATCGTGGTCGTCGTGGCCCGCCCCAGGCGCGTTCGACCAGGCGAGCCAGTCGAGGTCGATCGCCGCATAGATGGTCGGTCCGGTCTCCAGCAGGTCGCCGATATCGCCGATGACCGTCGACTTGCCCGTTCCGTACACGCCGGTCACGAGGATCGCCCGGGGTTCGCTCATGTCACGGACTGTAGCGCGGCATGCCGACGACGGCGATGACGAGGAGGATCGAGGGCAGGAAGGATCTGGGAGCATCGGGACGCTTCGCCTCGACACTGTCGCCAGATCGTGCGGACCAGGACGTCGTCACCTTGGGCGTATGCTCGCCCCGTGAGTGAATCCAGGCCGACCGCGGACCACATCGTCGCCCTCGAGTACGCGGAGATCCCGGCCTCAGGGGCTGTTCTGAAAGGGCATGCCCTGGGCATCGATATCGGTGGGACCGGGATCAAGGCGGCTGTCGTCGACCTCGAGACCGGGCATCTCGCGAGCGAGCGGATCCGTGTGCCGACGCCGCAACCGCCGACCCCTGCGGCGGTGCTCGCCGCCGCCGCCGCCGTGGTCCAGCAACTGACAGCTTCGGGTGCCCTGACCTCCGAGATGTCGGCAGGGGCTGGGTTCCCCTCGGTGATCCGATCCGGCCGTGCGCTGACCGCACCCCATGGTGAGGTTGCCTGGGTGGGTCGATCCATCGAGCAGCTCCTCAGCGACCGACTCGGTCGCCCGGTCACGGTCCTGAACGACTCCGATGCAGCTGGCGTGGCCGAGATGGCCCATGGCGCCGGTCGAGGCAACCAGGGCGTCGTTCTGCTCCTGGACCTCGGAACCGGGATCGGAACGACCCTCTTCACCAAGGGAGAACTGGTTCCGAACATGCAGCTCGGGCATATCGCATTCCACAGCCACGACGCCGAGTCCCGAGTGTCGCCCGCGGCCCGCAAGCGAAGGAACCTGGGCTGGAAGGCGTGGGGCCGCGAGTTCAACGAGCTGCTGGCGATCTATGAGGCGTACCTCTGGCCCGACCTGATCATCCTGGGCGGCGGATCGGCCAAGGATTTCTCGAAGTTCTCGGGCTTCCTTCACACGAAGTCGGTACTGGTCCCAGCCACGTTGGGGAATCTGGCAGGCATCGTCGGTGCCGCCAGGGTCGGGGCCTCGGCTGCTGTGCTCCCGGGAGCCGCAACGGGCTGAGCGTCGAGGCACGGTAGCCGGGTTGGCGTTCTGCCGCGCCTCAGGGCGGTCGCGCCCGACCCGACTCTCCGTTCAGCGATCGGCGCGCGCGGCGCCCGTGAGAGCCCGCAGGCCCATGGCGATCAGCCACGCGTCCGTCGCCACAAGCCCGGTCCGCTGCCAGAACCCGGCCTCCGGCCGTGCCAGCGACAGTCCGAGGCAGGCCATCGAGATGGCTCCGACCACGACCGAGGCCCGGCCGATCGCTGGGCTCTGCTTCGCGAGCGTCCGAGCGGCCGACGGCCCCATCGTGGCGAGCGCGAGGTAGCCGAGTCCCGCGACCGCCGCGTGCGCCCGATCGCCCTCTGGCGACCGCCCGAGCGGGGCGAGCGCGATCCCGACGGTCAGGAGCACATTCGCCCCGAGGACGACAGCCGCCGGCCTGCCGAGGAACCGCCGGGCCGGGATGACAGCCGCCCCGACTGACACGGCGAACGCGGCAAACCCCATGTTCATCAGGCTCCGCGTCGTCGCCTCGACCGCGGCGAGATCGCTGATGTGGTCGCGGATCGGAGAGTATCCCGGCGTGATCGTTCCGGACGCGACCCATGCCGTGATGAAGGCAGCCGGGCCGATGACCAAGCCAGCGCTCAGGGCGCGGTCGAGACCGCTGAGCGGCGGATGGGCTGGCATCGGGTACAGCGTAGGCGCTTGTGCTGAAGGTCGATCCGCCGGTCGAAGCCCGTCGATCTCAGCCAGCCGAGACGAACCGCGGACCATCGTTGGCGCGCGCCATCTTCGCCTCGAAGCGGGTGGCCGCGATCTCGAGCTTGGCGAGATGCTCGGCGAGCCGCAGGCGCGCCTCCTCGGCGTCGGCGTCGAGCCCGGTCAGCTCGAAGATCCGCCAGTGGTTGATGATCGGGAGGAGGACTTCGTCGCGGTGGATCCGGATGTCATAGATGCCGGCCTTCGCGATCGCGGCCGCCTTGCGCAGGAAGCCGGGAATGCCGGCGCCGGGCATCTGGAATGCGAGCACCTCGGCGACGATCGCCTGGACCGCCCGCGACGGCTGGATCTTCAGCGCAGCTCCAAGGATGTCGCGGTAGAAGACCATGTGCAGGTTCTCGTCCGCGGCGATGCGCGTCATGATCCGGTCGGCGACAGGGTCCTGCGAATAGCGGCCGGTGTTCTTGTGCGAGATGCGCGTCGCAAGCTCCTGGAACGCGACATAGGCGAGACCGCGCAGCGTGTCCACCGTGTCGCGCTCGTAACCCTGCTGGAGCTGGGTCATGCGACCGCGCTCGAGGGCGACCGGGTCCAGGTTGCGGGTGACCGTCAGGTAATCACGCAGGACGATGGCGTGCCGACCCTCCTCGGCGGTCCAGCGGCCGATCCAGTTGATCCACGCGCCGTCGCCGTCGCCGAACATGCCGTGGATCAGCCGGTGGTAGGACGGCAGGTTGTCCTCGGTCAGCAGGTTGACTTCGAACGATGTCTGGGCCACACCGGTCAGGCGCGGCTGGTCGGGCGTCCAGGGTTCCTTGTCGAAGTCGCGGCCCAGGCGATACGGGATGTAGTCGTGCGGGAACCACTCCTGCGCGACCCTTGCGTGGCGGTCATAGAGGCGGGCCGCTTCGGGCTCAAGCTCATGGAGCAGGGCGCGGTCGCTGACGAGGCTGGTCGGCGCCGGGAGCGGCGCGGAGCCCTGCGCCCTGTTGTCGGTCACCATCGGACGTCCTCGGAACAAGAAAGGCCGCCAGCGTCCACAGCGGACGCGGTTCACCGACCGGTCAGTCGACAGGGTACTCGGCCGCGATGCCATGCCACCGCGGGAACTCATCGACACGGTGCCTCACTGGGACACGCTGAGGCGCAACCCGCGGATGCTGGACGCCTTGCCCGTCGGCTTCTGACGAGGCGCTGTGCCGGCGGGGCGACGCGGCGCCGGGCCGCACGACCTTCAGCTCGACCGAGCCGCCGTCGGGGCGAGACGGTCCACGGCTCCACGCGCCGCCTCCGGGTCCCGGAACCACGTCGCGTCGATCGCCTCGAAGGCCACCCAGGACGCGGGGAGCAGGTCGGCTCGGAAGATCGCCTGATTGGGGCAGGCGCTCTCGCATGAGCCACAGTCGATGCACTCGTTCGGGTCGATGTAGAACTTGCGGTCGACGGCCGGATCGGCCGTGATGCAATCGACCGGACACACGGTCACGCAGGTCTGGTCGCTCAGATCGATGCACGGTTCGGCGATGACGTAGGCCACGGTGGACCCTCCGGAACGGGGACTGGACGATGGCTCGATCCTGCCGCGGGCCGATGGGAGGGCCGTGTGGGTCAGATGTGCGTTCGCCCATCCAGGCAGCGAGCGTTCAGCCGGCGGTGGTCCCGTTCGTCGTGCGTGGCAGCAGGATCACGAAGCGCGCGCCGCCCCCGGAGGCGTCGTCGACGCCGATGGAGCCTTCGTGCGCGACGGCGATCCGCCTGGCGATCGCGAGCCCCAGTCCCGTCCCTCCCGCTCGATCGCGCCGCACGCCGGGCAGGCGGGTGAACGGTTCGAAGACGCGCTGACGGTCGCCGGGTGGGACGCCCGGTCCCTGGTCCGCGACCGAGAGCTCGACCTGCCGACCGACGGAGCGGACCGCGACCGTCACGGTCGTGCCGGCCGGGGTGTGGTCGAACGCGTTGTCGATCAGGATCACGATCAGCTGGGTGAGTCGATCCGGGTCGCCCGACACGACGAGGCTGGTCCCGGGTGCGGCCGAGGACTCGAATCGCACCTGCACGCCCTTGGTCGCCGCCAGCGCCTGCGCCCGACGGACCGCATCGCCGGCGACGGCACCAAGGTCCGTTGGCCGACGCACGATCACCAGCCCGGTCGCATCGGACGACGCGAGTTGCAGGAGGTCGCCGACCAGGCGCGACAGGCGATCGGTCTCGGTCACGATGTCCGCGACGAGCGGGCGGCCTTCCTCGGTCACCAGGCCTTCACGCTCGAGGACCTCTGCGGTGGCCCGGATGATCGCGGGCGGCGTCCTGAGCTCGTGCGACGCGTCCGCGACGAAGCGCCGTTGCGCGGCGAACGAGCGGCGGATGGGTACGAGCGCATCGCCGGTGACGAGGAGCGTGACGATGGCCGCGCCGACCAGTCCGATCCCCCCCACGAGCGCGATCGCGGCGACGAGGCTCTGCGATTGCTGGTCGTGCAGGGTCAGGATGAAGCCGCCCTGGACATAGCCGATCGGGACCGTCCCTCCGGACGCGACGACGGGCACGGTCAACAGGCGGACCTCGACGCCGCCGACGGCCACGGTCCGCAGGTCCCGGCCTCCCACCTTCGCGGCGGCGACCGCGTCGCCGGACGGGAGACCGGCCAGCGCCACCCGGGTGGGGTTCGCGATCTCGGTCCCGGTCGCGTCCAGATAGAGCAGCACCGTGTCGGCGGAGGCGGGCGACCCGTCATCGGTCTCGCCCGGATCCTGGGCCTGCGGGAGTTCGCCATCGAGGTGCGTGACCGCGGCGTCCACGGTCGACGTGAGGGCGCGGTCCACGTCGAGGTCGAGCGCTCGCAAGCCGATGATCGCGGTCGCCGCGCCGATGATGACGACCAGGGCCGCGATGAGCGTCAGCGTGATGACGAAGAGGCGCCGCCTCGTGCCGGCCAACAGCCGCACGGTGGGGTCGGCGTTCACGCGGATGCCGGCTCTGAGCGGAGGACGTAGCCCACCCCGCGGACGGTCCTGAGCCAGTCTGCCCGGTCGAGCTCGCCAAGCTTGCGTCGCAGATAGTGGACATAGAGGTCGACCACGTTCGAATAGACGTCCGGCTCCGCACCCCACACCGCGTCGAGGATCTGCTGGCGGGTCAGGACCTGTCCCGCATGCCGGATGAAGAAGCCGAGGAGGGCGAACTCGCGAGCGGACAGGTCGATGACCCGCTCGCCCACCCGAGCGACATGGCGGAGCTCATCCAGCCGCAGGTCGCCGGTCCTGAGCTCTCGCTCTGGTGCGGCGGCGGGTCGGCGACCGAGCGCCTGGATGCGTGCGATCAGTTCGGCGAACGCAAAGGGTTTCGGCAGGTAGTCGTCCGCGCCCGCGAGGAGACCGGACACCCGGTCTTCCACGGAACCGAGGGCGGTCAGCATCAGGACGGGCGTGTCCATCCCCTGCGCCCGGAGGAGTCCGAGCAGGGTCAGCCCGTCGACATCGGGGAGCCCACGGTCCAGGACGACCACGTCGTACGGGCCACGTCGCGCGAGCGCGGCAGCGGTCAGACCGTCGGGCGCGATGTCGACCACGTGGCGTTCAGCCGTCAGGACGCGCTGGATGAGCGCCGCCATCTTCGGCTCGTCCTCGACCAGCAGGATCTGCATCGCCAGCATCCTGCGCCGCTCGTCACGTTCCGTCGAGGACCGAGCGGCCTGTCTTTGAAGCTTCTCATCCGGGCCACATGGCACGCGAACCGCGGCGAACGAGCCTGTTCCTTGTCACCCCGCATCCGAAGAGGTCCATCCCATGATCAGCAAGACCGCCCTGTTCGTCGCATCGCTCGCGGCGTCGCTCGTCCTTGCGACCGCGCTCGCCTTGTCCGGGTTCGCCCCCGGCGCGACGCACCCGCAGCAGGTGGCAGCCACCAGCCCGGATCCCACGGCCAGCGCCACCGACACTCCCGCCGCGCCGCAGGTCCAGGTCGACACGGTCTACGTCGCCCCGCCGCCGAAGCAGAAGACCGTCACGGTCCACAAGGTCATCAAGACGTCCGGTGGCGAGCCAGGCGAGTCCGGCGAGCACGAGAGTGGCGACTGATGTCGACGATCCGAGATGGCGGCAGTCCACGCGACCTGTCCTCGCCCGCCTCCGCCGAACCAGAGTCGACCGACATCGCCCCGACGGCGCCTCGCTTGACGCCACGCCCAGGGATCGCAGCTCGCCCCACCTCGCCAGCGAGATCCCGGCCTGACAGCCGCCCGCTTCGGATCGCCTTCGGGATGGGCGCCGTGGCGACGGTCAGCGCGCTGCTGACCGCATTCGCAGCGCCAGGTTCGGGCGCCACCGGCGCCACCACCGCGGTCACGACCACGATCGTCGTGCCGGCCACGCCGGCACCATCGGTCAAGCATGTGATCAAGTACGTCCAGCTCAAGCCCGGCCAGACCGCTCCCCCAAAGGCCGTCGTGAAGCAGGCGCCCGCTCCTCCGCCGAGGGTCATCGTCGTGACGACACGGCAGTCGGGCAAGCCATGATCGCCGAAGCGGCTGCCGTGCGTCGCCCCTGGCCGACGAGCATGACGAGCGGACCTGGATCCGAAGCGACGCATGCGTCGGACGATGACACCGCGCTCGTCTCGGTCGAGCGGCCGATGCTCGGCGGCATCGTCGGGGTCCACCTCTTTCCGGGTACCGCCGCCGGGATGGACGTCCAGGCTCGCCGCGACGCGGACCGGCTCCTCGCCCGCATCGACGCCTGGGCGGCACGACTCACGCGGTTCACCTCGACATCGGACCTGTGTCGGCTCAACGCCTGGCCGATTGAGCGGGCGCCGATCCGGCCCACCCTTGCGGCGGTCATCGACTGGGGCCGGCAAGCCGAGGGCCTGTCGTCCGGGATCGTCGACATCGCCCTTCTCGACGCACGGCTTGCCGCCGAAGGGATCGGCGCACCACCGGCGATCGTGGCCGACTCAAGCCCGGCGTCGCGTCGCTGGTCGATCGAACGGGGGGCTCGCACGACTACGGTGGTCCGACCGGTCGGTCTGTCCTTCGACCTCGACGGGGTCGCCAAGGGCTGGCTGGCCGACCGCGCCATCCGTCGGCTCGCGACGTACCCTTCCGCGATCATCGATGCCGACGGCGACATCGCCATCCGCCTGGGGCATGGAGCGAGCGCGCGATTCGGCGTGGCCGATCCGCGGTCCCCCAGGTCGTTTCTTGCCCAGCTCGACCTTTCGGCTCCCGGCGCGGGCGAGACCGCCCTGTTCGGACTGGCCACCTCCGGGACATCGGTCCATCGCTGGTCCATCGACGGACGACCGACGCACCACCTCATCGATCCGCGTACCGGCCGACCGGCCCGGACCGACATCGTCCAGGCGACCGTCCTCGCCGGGTCCGCCCGGGAAGCAGAGGCGGTCGCCAAGACGGCCGTCATCCTTGGCTCGGAGGCGGCGCTGACGCGCCTGGACCGCCCCGGCATCCTTGGGGCGATCCTGCTGACCGACCAGGGCACCGTGCTCGTGACCCCGTCCACGACTGCGTGGCTGTCATGAAGTTCCGTGGTCTCGACCCTCGGACCCAGGCGGTTCGCTGGGGCCTGTTCGCGGTCGCGGTCGGCATCGTCGTGGGCGCGACGGGACCGACGGCCCTCGCCAGCCTCACGTCGGCGTGGGATGCGAACCGCTCGATCCTGCCCTGGATCTTCGAGCGGACCTTCGCATTCCTGGCCTACGGCGCGGTCGCCGCATCGGTCATCTACGGGCTGCTGCTCTCGACGAAGATCCTTGATGCCATCGCGCATCGTCCGATCACGTTCACGCTCCACCAGGATCTCGCATCGGTCGGACTGGGGCTCGCGGCGATCCACGGGATGCTGCTGGCGCTCGACAAGAGCGTCCCGTTCAGCGTCGCCCAGATCGCGGTCCCTGGCCTGGCGCCGTACGCTCCGATGTGGGTCGCCGCAGGCCAGGTCGCGTTCTACCTGATGGCTGCCGTCATCGCCAGCTTCTATCTCCGCCGGCACATCGGCCAGCGGGCCTGGCGGCTGTTCCACTATCTGACCTTCTTCGCGTTCATCGGCTCCACGGCACATGGACTCGGGGCCGGGACGGACAGCGCTGCGCCGTGGGCGTGGTGGCTGTACGTGGGTGCCAGCGTCATCGTGGTGTTCCTCTTCGTCTACCGGATGGCCCTCTCGATCGTGGTCCGCTCGTCGCGGACGGCGGCCGTGCCACGCGCCGCTCGGATCGCCACGGGCCCGACAGCCCTCCAGAAGGGGCCGTCCAGCACGCCGGTCGCGGAGCTGGCCGGGCCTACACTCGGAGGATGAGCACGACCATCCCCGTCCCCAGCCCGACCACGCCGGCGCGCACGACCGACGAACCGTCCACGGGTCTCCTCGAGCGCGTGCGCTCCCTCGTCGAACGCGCGATCCTGCCGTTGACGGTGCTCGGGCTGGCGGCGGGGCTGGCGCTCACGGCAGCCGGGAGCCACGAAGCTGCCGGTCTCGCCTGGACGGTCCCGTCGCTGGTGGTGGCCACCCGGCTGGCATGGGCGATCCTGCGTGACCTCGTCCACGGCGAGCTCGGGGTCGACCTGATCGCGATCCTGGCGATCGTCGGCGCGCTCCTTCTTGGCGAGCCGTTCGCGGCCGCGGTCATCGGCGTCATGCTGGCCACGGGCGAGGCGCTGGAACGCTTTGCCCAGGGTCGTGCCCAGCGCGAGCTGACCGCACTGCTCGGCCGCGCCCCTCGTGAGGTCCAGCGCTACGTCGACGGTCGGCTCGAGACCACCGCGATCGAGGCGGTCGCCGCCGGCGACATGCTGGCGATCCGCCCGGGCGAAGTCGTCCCTGTCGACGGGATGGTGGTCGGCAGCTCGGCCGTCCTCGACGAATCCGCGCTGACGGGGGAATCACGCCTCATGACGCGGCCGGAGGGCGATCCCGTCTCGTCCGGTACGGTCAACGCGGGTTCCTCGTTCGACCTCCGCGCGACCGCGACCGCCGGCGACAGCGCGTATGCCGGCATCGTTCGCCTCGTCCAGGAGGCGCAGCACAGCAAGGCGCCCTTCGTCCGGCTGGCGGACCGCTATGCCCTGGTCTTCATCCCGTTCACGCTGGCCATCTCGGCCGCGGCCTGGCTGATCTCCGGCGACCCGGTCCGCGGACTGGCGGTGCTCGTCGTCGCCACCCCGTGCCCGCTCCTGCTGGCGGCACCGATCGCCATCGTCGCCGGGATCTCGCGTGCGGCCCGCCGTGGCGTGATCGTCAAGGGCGGCGGCCCGCTCGAGACGCTTGCCCGTGCGCGGGTCGTGCTGTTCGACAAGACCGGGACGCTCACTGCTGGACGGCCGCGCCTCGCTGCCATCGAGGTGGGTCCCGCGACGGAGCCCGACGCGCTGGACCAGGGCGAGGTCCTCCGCCTGGCAGCCTCCGTCGAGCAGCTCTCTCCCCACGTGCTCGCGAGTTCGATCGTCCGCGGCGCGCGTGACCGTGGCTTCGAGCCGTCCATGCCAACCGATGTGGTCGAGACGCCCGGCGCCGGGGTGGCCGGCCTCGTCGACGGTCGGCGCATCGCGGTCGGCACGGCCGAGTTCTGTGCCGGCGAGGGCGGTCTGCCGCGCTGGGCCCGCGATATCCGACGTCGCGCGGCCATCGAGGGTTCGACGTGCGCGTTCGTGCGGGTCGACGATACCGTCCGCGGCGCGCTCATCCTCGACGACCCGCTGCGACCCGAGACGCCGCGCGCCATCCGTTCGCTGCGCCGGATCGGGTTCACCCGCATCGTCATGGTCACTGGTGACAACGCAGCCGTCGCGGACATCATCGGGTCGGCCATCGGGGTCGACGCCGTGCTGGCCGACCGCGTCCCCACCGAGAAGGTGGATGCCATCCATGCCGAACGCTCCGATGTCTCGGGCCCCGTGGTG
>JBBQLI010000019.1:0-34641 GCA_038327765.1 Candidatus Limnocylindrales bacterium
CCGAGACGTATCGGGGCGCGGCACTCCGGTCGAGGGCAAGGGGGCCGCGGCGCGGCGGGCGGCACCGCCCGCGCCGGGCGGGCGCAGCGGCTGGCGGGTGCCGCGGCAGGCGTCGCGTGCGCCGCGGCTCGCGCCCAAAAATCGCGCCTGTGACTGTGAGTCACCAGAATTGGCACCATGGCTCGAATCGGCGCCGTTCGCCGCCTCCCGGTGAGCGTCAGTCACGAGATCGCGGTCGAGGGCGGGTTCGTGCGATCGATCCGTCGTCCGCGACCCCCATCTGGTGACTCTCAGTCGCACCTTCAGACAACGGCCTGCCCGTCCCAGCCCATCCCACGATAAGCCGCTGATACGCGCCAGCTGCTTTCATGGCGGCATGCCCATGACCCGGACGCTGGTCGAACAGGAGACGGTGCGCCGGATGCGGCACCTCGACCTCAAGCTCGGCGATGACATCCGACGACTTCGAACCGATGCCGGGATCTCGGTGGCGGCGCTCGCCGACGCTGTCGATGTCGATCGCTCGCATCTCACGCGAATCGAAGCTGGCATGGCTCGACCGAGCCTGAGGCTGCTGACGGGGATCGGAGTCGCACTCGGCGCTGACCTCAGCATGCGCTTCTTCGCAGGCGCCGGACCCAGACTGCACGACCGATTCTCGGCGGTGATGACCGAAACCTTGCTGCGGTCGCTTGCTCCCCACTGGAAGCCGGAACTCGAAGTCGCGATCACGCGACCCTCGCGTGGCGTGATCGACATCGTCCTGACGGGGACCATCCCGCCGACAGTGGCCACCATGCCCGACGCCATCGCGACGGAAGTCCAGTCGGAGATCCGCCGGCTCGAGGCGACGATCCGCTGGTCGAACGAAAAGGCTGATGGTCTCCAGGACCGAATCCGGCTCGATGCCGGCACGGACGCACCGGTCGTGTCGCGACTCCTGGTCTTGCGCTCGACCGTGGCGACCCGCGAGATCGCGACTCGCTATCGAGAAACGCTGGCAAACGCCTACCCGGCGCGATCGGCCGACGTGTTCGATTCCCTGACGTCGGCGGCGCCATGGCCGGGCGCAGGGATCGTCTGGATGCGCGTCGAGAACGGGGTCGCCACGCTCCTCCGATTCCCACCTCGTGGAGTCACGCTCGGGCGGTGACTGTGGGGCATCAGGATCGGCTTGTGCGGCATCTCGCGCCGCCCTCGCCCCTGGTTGGTGCGCTTGAGGCATCGGAAGGCGCTCGAAGACGCGTGCGGCGCGGTGCCAGGACCCGCCCGACGCAGATCTGGTGACTCTGAGTCGCAGACACCCGGCCGCCAGACACCCGGCCGCCAGACACCCGGCCGCCAGATGACGGCACGCGTGACGTGGACGTGGACGTGGACGTGGACGTGGACGTGAATCTGATGACGGTGGGTCACCGACTCGTGCCGGGGCCGGCTATATGCTGGAGCGAGCCTTCGGCTTGGACGGGCTGGCGTGCAGCACCGTCAGGGAATCGCGGACCTGGTCGGCGAGACCCGCGGCGTCGAGGCGCAGGACGCGGCGAAGGTCCGTGACGGACCCGTGATCGACGAACCGGTCGCCCGGGATGCCGATCACCTTGACCGGCACGTCGCGGTAGGCCGGATCGGCCATGCGCGCTTCCTCGATGAGCTCCAGCACGCCGCTCCCGAACCCGCCGGTGGTGACGCTCTCCTCGAAGGTCACGACGAGCCGCTTGCCGCGCGCCCCATCGAGGATCAGCTGGCCGTCGAGTGGCTTGGCGAACCGGGCGTTGATCACGCCCACGGACCAGCCATCGGCGACCAGGAGGTCTGCCGCGGCCATCGCCCGTGCCACGATCGGTCCGAAGCCCACGAACAGCAGGTCGCGACCCTCGCGCAGCACCTCGCCGCGTCCGATCGGCAGGATCGCAGGCTCGACTGCCGGCAAGCCGAAGCCCGCATCGCGCGGATAGTGGAGCGCGAACGGATGATCCTGCGCAAAGGCGGTCCGGAGCAGCGAGCGGAGCTCCTGCTCGTCCCGGGGCGACGCGATGATCAGGTTCGGGAGCTGTCGCTGGGCCGGCAGCGTGAACATCCCCTGATGGCTCGTCCCGTCCTCGCCCACCAGCCCGGCCCGGTCCACCGCGATCAGCACGGGCTGGTCGTTCTGGCAGACGTCGTGGACGGTCTGGTCGAAGGCGCGCTGCAGGAACGTGGAATAGAGGGCGACCACCGGTCGCAGTCCGCCCATCGCCAGGCCGGTCGCGAAGGTCACGGCGTGCTGCTCGGCGATGCCGACATCGAAGAACCGGTCCGGGTATTCCGCCTGGAACTTGGACAGCCCGGTGCCGGTGGGCATCCCTGCCGTGATCCCGACGATGCGCTTGTCCGTCCTGGCCAGCTCGATCAGCTCGGCAGCGAAGACGGCCGTGTAGTTCGGTGCCTTGACCGGGGCCTCCGGGATGCGCGTGGGTGGCGCCGCATCGTCGGCCATCGATTCGGTCGGCATCGTGCTGCCGTTCGAGGCGGTCTTGCGACCGTCGTAGGCGTCGGCATGGGGCATCTCGGGCATCGGCGGGAGCGCTGCGCCGTGGAACCCGATCTGGTCGGCCTCCGCCGGGCGAAAACCACGGCCCTTCTGGGTCCGGACATGGACGATCGTGGGCCCAGGGAGTGCCAGCGCTCGTCCGAGTGTCTCGAGCAGCGCATGCAGATCGTGACCGGGGACCACGCCGATGTACGTCAGCCCCAGATCCTCGAAGAGTTGGCCCGGCTGTGCGAATTGGACGACCGACGCGCGCAGACGACGGCTCAGTTCCAGCACGTGCACGCCGACGCCGGGGATCTTCTCCACCGTCCGGTCGTAGGCGCCCTTGCTCTGCTGCCACGCACTGGAGAGCTTGATCTGGCTGAGGTACTTCGAGAAGGCGCCGACCGTGGGGCTGATCGACATCTCGTTGTCGTTCACCACGATGAGCATCTGGGTCTGGCGCTGCCCGATGTCGTTGAGTGCCTCGAGCGAGAGGCCACTCATCAGTGCCGCATCACCGACGACCACCGCGATGCGCTCCAGCCCGTGTCGGACATCGCGCGCTTCGGCGAGGCCCTCGGCGATCGACAGGCCGGTCCCGGCATGACCGCCGTCGAACACGTCGTGCGGCGATTCGCTGCGACGTGGGAACCCGCCGATGCCGTCGAGCTGGCGCAACGTCCCGAAGCTGGCCAGGCGTCCGGTGAGGAGCTTGTGCGGGTAGGCCTGGTGGCCCGTATCCCAGACGATCCTGTCGCGCGGCGATTCGAGGAGCCGGTGGAGGGCGATCGTCAGTTCGACGACGCCGAGCGAGGAGCCGAGGTGTCCGCCCGTGTGCGCGACCGTCGAGATGATCGTCTCGCGGATCTCCAGCGCCAGCTGGGCGAGCTCGACTTCATCGAGACCGCGAAGGTCGGCGGGTCCGGTGAGGTTCGGCAGGATCGGCACGATTTCGGGACTCCTTGGATCGCTCGGGTGTGACGCGCTCGCAGTATAAACCTGCTGCCTGCAGGTCGCTTGTTTCCGACGAACCGGCAGATGCTACCGTCTCCGGGTTCGCAGTGGAGTCTGGCATGGATGCATCGGCGCTCGAGCGGCTCCGTCACTCGATGAGCGGGGCGGTCATCGTCCCCGAGGACCCGGGGTTCGACGCGGCCCGCGCGACCTTCAACGCGACGATCGACCGGCGACCGATGGTGATCGTCTGGCCCGAGTCGACCGACGATGTCGTCGCGGCCGTCAAGGTCGCACGCGAGTCGAAGATCCCGATCGCGATCCGCGGCGGCGGTCACAGCGTCGCCGGGCATGCCGTCGGGGACGATTCACTGTGCATCGATCTGCGCGCGATGCGCGCCGTGACCGTCGATCCGGCGGCGCGCCGGGCACGCGTCCAGGGCGGCGCGCTCTGGGAGGATGTGGACCGCGCGACGATGCCGCACGGTCTCGCCACGACCGGCGGGACGTTCTGGGACACGGGCGTCGGCGGACTCACGCTCTCGGGCGGGCTGGGATACCTGATGGGCACGGCCGGGCTCACCTGCGACAACCTGATGCGCGCCACGGTGGTGACGGCCGCGGGTGACGTGGTCGAGGCTGGCCCGTCCGGCGATCCGGAGCTCCTGTGGGCCCTGCGTGGTGGCGGCGGCAACTTCGGGATCGTCACGGAATTCGAATTCCAGCTCCACCCCATCGGCCTCTGGCAGGTCGGCCGGTTCGTCGTCCATCTCGACCAAGCCGCGGAGGCGCTCGAAGGCCTGGCACGGTTCGCACGCGGGGCACCCGACGAGGTCGTGATCTTCGTCCTCGGGCCATCGGTCGAGACGGCGCCGCTGATCGGCGCGGAACCCACGGGACCGGCGGACTACGTCGCCTTCCACCTCGTCTTCCAGGGCACCCGCCAAGCGGCCGAGCTGGCCCTTGCGCCCGTCACCACCCTCCCTGGAGTGCACGGAGGCTTCGAGACGCAGACCTACGAGGTGGTCCAGGTCGGCGACGGGACCCTGCCATTCGGTCTGCGTCACTACTGGAAGGGCCACTTGCTGCGCGACCTCGACCGGGCGTCGGCTGAGGCTGTCGTGGCCGGCATCCGCTCGCGTCCGCACGCGCCCTCGTTCCTGCTGCTCGAGGCGATCACGGGCCGCGCCCGACACGAGCCGGAGGGCGGTGCCGCCTTCGGCCAGCGGGCTGCCCGCTGGAACGTGAGTGCCCTGGCGATCTGGGAGGACAGCGCCGAGGATGTCGCGCACATCGCGTGGGCCCGGCGGACTGCCGATTCCATCGCCCCGGCGTCATTCAGCGGCGCGGGCTACGCCAACTACGCCTCGTTCGATGAGACGTCAGAACGCGTGCGGGCCGGGTTCGGGCCTGAGCGGTTCGCGCGGCTCCAGGCCGTCAAGCGCCGCTATGATCCGGACAATCGCTTCCGGTTCAACCTGAACGTGCCGCCAGGGCCGCCAGCTTCGTGACCGTGGTCCAGTTGCGGGCCGTCGTGACCGCCCCCAGTCGACGTTCGAGGACGTCGATCGTGAGCGTCGAGCGACCGATCCCCTCCCGGTACCACAGGTAGACGACCCCTTCCCCAAGGCGGATCACCTCGGGTGCGTCATCGGCACTGTCCACCAGTGGGATGCGATCGGCGGGGACGGGTGTGGCGAGGAACCCGACGAGGTAGTGCGATGGGTCATCGCGCGCGCCCACGACGGGATCCGCGGCGAGGATCCGGTCCAGGTCCGGCGGTGTGCGGACGACGACCCGGACCGCCAGGCCAAGGTGCGCGAGGATCGCCGCCTCGATGGCGGCAGCGTGCTCCTCGGACGGACGGGCCGGCGCATCGAAGATGGCGTTCCCGCTGTTGAGCACGGTCGACACCTTCGTGAATCCCAGGGACCCGATGAGTGTCCGCAGGTCGGCCATGGCGATCCGCTTGTTGCGCCCGACATTGATCCCGCGCAGGAGTGCGACATAGGTCTGCTGGGCGACGGACGAGGTCACGTCAGGCGCCGGGCTCCTCGATGGGATCGTCGGCATCCACCGGCCGGACCTCAAGCGCGCCGCCCGCCCGCGTCACGAGCTGCTCCACCCGGAGTCGCGCGTCGGTCAGGAGGCGTTCGCAGCGTGCCTGGAGCGCCACACCCCGCTCATAGAGGGCGATAGCCGCCTCCAGCGGTTGGCCGCCGGCCTCCAGCTCGGCGACGGTCCGCTGGAGCTCGGCGAGCGCATCGTCGAACGTCATGGCGTCGATCGCGGGATCAGGCGTCGTCACGATGCTCCTCCTCAGCAGTGGGTGGATCGGCGGGGTCGTGCCCCGCGTCGAGCGCGTCGTCCTCGGGTCCGGCGAGCCGACCCACGAACGATGCCATCCTGGAACCAAGCGCGATCCCCAGGGCGGCCAGGACGCCGACAAGGGCAGTGAACACGATGAGGTCGTTCACGAGGTGCCGTCGGCGCGTCGATCGGCGGTCGCTGGCAGTTCGCCGTGCGCGACGCGCAGTGTCAATGCCGTCCCAGGTCGGGCATCGGCCGGGGTCCGGACGATCACATCGTCCAGCGAGCGCCGCACGATGGCATACCCCCGATCGAGCGTGGCCTGCGGTCCGAGCACGGCGAGTGCCGCGGCGGTGGCGTCCAGACCGGAACGGGCAGCCACGAGCCGCCGCGCCACCAGCGCTGACGTGCGGTCCGCGTCGGAGAGTCGTGCCCGGCCGTCGGCCAGACGCCCCCGGACCGCGCGAGTCGCACGGTCGAGCAGCAGGCCGATCCGCTCGCGCGCGGCATCGAGCTGGGCGGTCGGCGAGAGTCGACCCAGCGCCCGGCGTTCCACGACCAGATCGCGAGTCGCGGCGGCAAGTCGGCGCTCGCTTGCGGTCGCCAATCGCCCGCCGGCCCGTCGCAGGGCGCCCAGCATCTCGACGCGATCCGGGACCACGATCTCGGCGGCCGCGGACGGCGTCGGAGCGCGGACATCGGCGGCAAAGTCCGCCAGGGTGACATCCACCTCGTGACCGACGCCGCAGACCACCGGGATCGGGTGCGCGACCACGGCCCGGACAACCCGTTCATCGTTGAATGCCCAGAGGTCCTCGAGCGATCCACCGCCCCGGGCCAGGATCGTCACCTGTGGGACCTCGCTGGCGCGGTCCTCGCGGATCAGCGCCTCCCGATGGCGCTCGAGGCGACGGAACGCGACCTCGATGCTGGCCGGCGCATCGGTCCCCTGGACTTGCGCCCCGACGAGGAGCACCCGCGCCAGCGGCCAGCGGCGCGCCAGGACAGTGGCGATGTCCTTCCAGACGGCACCCGTCGGGCTCGTGATCACGGCGATGGCGCTGGGTCGCGACGGGAGGGGTCGCTTGCGAGCGGCGTCGAACAGCCCTTCGGCGGCAAGCCGGGCCTTGAGCTCCTCGAACCGCAGGGCCAGATCGCCGACTCCCGCCGGCTGGACCGACTCCACGTAGAGCTGGAGCGCACCCTGTGGCTCGAAGAGGTCGACCCGCCCGTGGGCGACGACGCGCAGGCCCGCCCGGACCTCGAACGCGGAACGAAGGCGGTCATCGCGGAACCAGACGCACTGGAGCTGGCTGCGGTCGTCCTTCAGGGCGAAGTACGCGTGCCCTGCCGACGAGACCGTGACCCGTCCGATCTCCCCTTCGACCCACAGGTCGGTGAGCCGTGGATCTTCGCGGATGGCGCCCCGGATCGTCCGGGTCACCTCGGTCACGCCAAGGATGCGGACCCCGAACGTCCCGGGCGCGGATGGGCCGGGCGCCAGCGGCTGGTCCATCGCTCAGCGCAGGGCCCGGACGCCGAGGCGGAGGCCGAGGCGGCGCTCGACCGGGCCGGTCACGTCAGACGCGCGTCTGGTATTCGCCGGTCCTCGTATCGACGCGGATCGTGTCGCCGATCTCCACGAAGATCGGGACCACCACCACGAGACCCGCCTCGGTGGTGGCGTTCTTCCGTGCGCCGGTCTGCGTATCGCCCGCGAATCCTGGCTCCGTATCGGCGACCACCAGATCCACCGTGACGGGCAGTTCGACGCCGATCGTCTCGCCCTGGTAGCTCGTCCGGTCGAGCATCATCCCGTCGATCAGGTACTTCGAGGTGTCGCCAAGCTGTTCCGTGGTCAGGATGAACTGGTCGTAGGTGTCGGTGTCCATGAAGTGGTGGTCCTCGCCGTCCTTGTAGAGGAACTGGACCGGGCGCTTCTCCATGGAAGCGCGTGGCCACTTCGTCCCGGCCTGGAACGATCGCTCGACCGTCTGGCCACGCTTGATGTTGCGCAGCGTGATCTTCACCTGGGCGGAGCCGCGACCCATCTTGATGTGGTGGTAGTCGAGGATCTGCCAGAGTTCGCCATCGAGCTCGATGGCGACGCCCTTCTTGAGTTCGCCGGTGCTGATCATGTCTGGGTGGGCTCCTGGAGGCGACCATCGGGCGCGCGCATGCGGGGCCGCCGGGTCGTGTCTGGTCGAGCCGTCATTCTAGCCGACGCCGTGCGCCGGCCGGTCAGCCCCCGACGACGAGGATGTCGCGCGGGAACTGCGTCAGTCGCTCGACCCGACCTGCCGCCGCATCGAGCAGGATCAGATCCTCGATGCGGACCCCGGTCTCGCCGTCGAGGTAGACGCCGGGTTCGACGCTGAACACCGTGGGGCTCGGCAGCGGCAGCTGGCTGGCTGTCGTGCCGAGGCTCGGCGCCTCATGCGTCGCGAGGCCGATGCCGTGGCCCGTCCCGTGCCCGAATCGCGGACCGTGCCCGGCGTCATCGATGACCTGCCGCGCCGCGGCGTCGAGCGCCCGCCCGTCGGGCACCGTCCCGGCCGCGATCGACGCGGTCAGCTGGTCGATCGCGGCGGCCTGGGCGCGGGCGACCAGCTCGTAGATGGCGGTATCCCGGGCGGTCGGTCCACCGACGAACAGCGTCCGGGTCATGTCGCTGCGGTAGCCGGCCACCTGCGCCCCGAAGTCGAAGAGGAGGACCGCGTGGTCCAGGACCGGCCGATCACCGGGCGAGCCATGCGGGAGGGCCGCCTCGGGACCGGCCAGGCACGCGACGTCGAACGCGAGGCCATCCGCCCCGCCGGTTCGCATGAGCCATTCGAGCCGGAGGGCAAGGGTGGCCTCGGTCATGCCGGCCTGGATCTCGGGCAGGAGCGCGGCGAGCGCTCGATCCGCGACAGCACAGGCAGCCGCCACACGTTCGATCTCGGCTGGTTCCTTGGTCGCCCGGTCGGCCTCCACCCAGCCCTCGATGGGGACGAGCTCGACGTCGGGGGCAGCGGCGGCGAGCCGTGCCCAGACCGCCTGCGGGACGAACCCGGCCTCCACCCCGATCCGTCGCGCGCCGACCGAAGCCATCAGCTCCGGCCAGCGCGACGGCAGATCGTGGTACGCCTCGAACAGCCGCGCATCCAGCGCCTCGCGGCGCACCTGGGTCGTGTAGCGCGAGTCGGCGAGGACGACGACTTCCGCCCCACCGACCACGAACTGGCCGGAGTTGCCCGCCACCTTCTCCTCGCCGTCGCCCATGACCATCCCGGTCAGGTACCGGGTGTGTTCGGGGCGGACGCCGAAATAGGCATCGATGCCGGCCCCCGCGAACCGTGCCCGGAGTCGATCCAGTCGCGCCGGCCGGGCGGCACGATCAGCCTCCACCCACGCAGCCCGCTGGTCGAGGCTCGGCGGGGCCGCGAAGTCAGCCGGCGACGGCCATGCCGACGTCATGGGGTGCCGTACTTCGCCACGTTCTTGAGATGGTCCTTGTAAGTCTTGGCGAACGCTGTCTCATTCGATCCATCGCCCTTGGCGATGAAGAACAGATAGCCCGTCGCGGTGTTCGGCTGGAGCGCCGCATCGAGCGACGGAAGCGACGGCGTGTCGAGCGGCCCGGGCGGCAGCCCGGCATGGGTGTACGTGTTGTACGGCGCCAGGTCGGGCGGGAGGGTGTCCGTCGTCAGACCGCCCTTGATCGGCGCCCAGAAGACGTACAGCGGCCATTTCGGCAGCGCCAGCGTTCGCAATTGCAGCGAATCGTGGACGAAGAAGATCGTCGGATCGGACTGCAGCAGACGCGTCGGGAAGAGCTTGGGATCCAGCCGGTTCTGGTAGACGCCGGCGATGAGCGGCCGATCGGAGTCGAGGAACGCTTCGCGCTCGACGATCGAAGCGAGGATCAGCACCTGGTAGAACGTCAGCCCGCGCGACTTGGCGACATCGAGGCGGTCCTGTCCGACGCCGGCGATGAACTTGTCGAGCATGAGCCGGATGAGCTCCTCGGGCGTCGTGTCCGGCAGGACCCGGTACGTGCCCGCCCACAGGAACCCCTCGAGCGATGCGCCGGCCGGAGCGTCCGCCAGGGCCGCCTTGAGCCACGGGTAGCTGTCGAGCAGTTCGGCAGTCGGGTGCTTCGCCAGGTCGTAGAAGTCCTGGACGTTCATCTGCAGCGGCAGTGTCTGGAGCTTGGCCGTGATCTGCTCCAGGCGCAGGCCGGTCCGCAAGGCGATGTCGACGTAGGGGTTCGCGGGCGGATCGAGCAGCGCGCTGACCATCTGGTCCGGGGTCATGTCCTTGCGCAACAGGAACGTGCCCTGCTGGAGCGCGCCCGTCAGGTTCCGGTCGATCGAGATGAAGACGAACGCACGCTTGTCGGCGAGGAGGCCCTCCTGCTGGAGCCGGGTCGCGATCGCCGATGCGGTGTCGCCCGACTGGACGACGAACTCCACCTGGCTGGGATCCGTGGAGACCGGGGCGGTGAGCTTCGTCCCCAGGTCCTCGCGGACGATGTCCTTCACGAACGAGATCCCCAGCGCGGCGGGATTATCGGCCGCCCAGCCGAGGATGGCGCTGTTGACGAGCGGCCGGAGAGCGGTCAGCAAGGCGATCAGGACCAGCCCGGCCAGCACCAGCGCGAAGAGCAGGAACCGGATGACGCCCCATGGGCCGCCTCCACGTCCTGAGCCATGTCGATCGCCTCGACCGCCTCGACGGCTCGGCTCATAGTCGGGTGCCGCCGAGGTCGCATACGCGTCGGGGTCGTAGGGGCGCGTCTGCGGGGAGCGGTCGCCGCGGGGTCGACCCCCGGAGCGGATCGTCATGCGTGCCTCTCCGAACCGTCGCTGTGACGCGGCACGGACGCTCGAAGCCCGGCTCGCGCATCGAGTTCATCCTGGAGGATGATGGCCGCCGCCTCGCGGTCCACGCGCGCCCGGTAAGCGTCACGCTGGGCCCGCGACGGGGGCCCGCCGGACCGTCCCCGCGGCATCGGACCCAGACGGGTCTCGGCAACGTGGCTGGTCAGGCGCTCGTCGCGCAAGGTTAGCGGCAATCCAAGCTCCGTGGCGACCGTCTCGGCCCAGGTCCGGCTGAGCTGCGCCTGCGCGCCTTCGCCGCCGGACATGTCGAGCGGCAGGCCGACGACGAGGACGTCCACTTCGCGCATCGTCACGACGGCCCGAAGAGCGGTCAGATCGGCGGCCATGGTTCGACCGCGGCGCAGGGTCTCGAGCGGGCGCGCCGACGAACCGTCGTCGTCGGCGAGGGCCAGCCCGATGCGACGCTCACCGAGGTCGATGCCGAGGAAGCGGGTCATGGCGCCGCCGACGGCGTGCTGCCCGGCGTCACGACCGGGACCGCCTGGTCGACGGTGAGGTCGATCCGACCGTCGATGGTCGGCACGCTGGACACCCAGTCGGGCCAGACGCTCAGCACCACGGTCCCGTAGCCTTCGAGGATCGAGCGTGCTTCCGCGATCGGCCGTCCCTTGACCTGCTCCCGGATCGCCGTCACATCCAGCAAGGCGGTCTGGAGAGCGCGGACGCTGGCGGGGAAGGTGACCCGGCCGCCCGTGACGACCGCAGGCTGGACGGTGACCTCGACGGATCCGTCGACCAGCCGATGGGCAGCATCGATGTGCGTCCTGATCTGCTGTTCGGCGACCGAGCGGACGGGCGCCTCATCCACGGCAGTCACCGTCCCCGTCGCCGTCATCCCGAGATCGAAGGTGGCCACCTCCTGGTCCAGGAGCGTGCTCGGGTCCACGGACAGCATCGCGGTCCCGAGGATCGCTGTACCAGTGAAGACCGTGGATCCGACGGGCGCCGTGGCGGGGTCGGCCAGCTTCGCGTTGAAATCGGTCTGGAGCGCGGTCTGGAGCGCAGCCGTCGCGGCGTCGAGATCAGCCTGCGCGATCTTGGGGAACTCGGTCCGAGCCCCGCCGGCAGTGTCGTTCTGGTTCTGGACCTTCAGGAACAACGGATCTTCGTTCGGCGGCACGACGGTGATGGCATTCGCCGGAACGTTCGCCTCAGGTCCGGGCTTGACGGCGGTCACGGAGACGCTCGCACTGCGCGGGATGATCTGGAGGCCGACCAGGCTGGCACGCCCGATGGACAGCGTCTGATCGGTCTTGAACTTGATCCCCTGCGGCGTGCTGACCACGCTCCCCTTGGGGATCGTGTTCGACGAGGTGGGATCGAGGTTGCGGAAGGTCACGCTTCCGGTCGCGGGCTGCTGGTCGACCCGCTTCCCGGTCGAGGTGAACGTCTGGCTGGCCACGACATCGATGCTGACGGTCATGGCGGGCACGATCCCCTTGGCTGGATCAGGTTGCGTGACGCCAGGGTCCGCGACCACCGTGATCCCGATCGGGCCGACAGCTTCGCGCTTGGGCGTGATGACAGCCGTGGCCGACGGCAGGAGCAGATAGCCCGCGACCACTCCGACCAACACGATCAGGGCGAGCACGGCGACCCCGACGAGCAGCGGGGTGCGGGTCCGGGACGTGGCGGGGGCGGCACGGTCGGGTCGTGGACCCGTTCGGACCGGAAGATCCGGTTCGAACGGGCGGGCCGCTGGGCGCGGCCGCGGGGTGTCGGTCGTGGGGTTCGCCGCAGCACGCGCCGGGGTCGAACGCGGCTCGGCGGCCAGCGCGGCTGCGGCGCTGCGCAGCTCCTCGGCCTCCATCTCGTCGAGCGTGGCCTGGCCGGGCGGCGGCGTGGAGCGTGCTCGTGCGCCGGTCCTGGGCCGGGCGGTCCCGGTCTGGACGCGGGCTGTCTCGCCTGCCACCGGACCCTCATCGGGGCCGACCACCAGATCTCCATCCCGCCCTGCCGCCGGGCCGTCCGCGATGGCGGGGACGGCATCCTCGGCCGTGGTGGTCGGCGCCCCTCCCTCCCCTTCGGCCAGTGATGACTCATATTCGCCGACCGTGCTGAAGACCGGCAACCCGGCCGAGGCCGCGAGGGCCCTCGTCGCGGGGTCGGTGGCGACGATGGTCAGCTGCTTCCGGTGGGTGGTGGCGTCACGCGAGAGGAGCCGGAAGTTGATGCGTGAGGTCGCGACCCGGGAGCCATACGGCACGACCAGCGCGACGCGCGTCCCGTCGGCGTCACGGATGCGCGACGCCGCGGAGGTGATCTCATCGTCGATATCGAGGTAGAGGATGCCGCCGGCCACGCTCAGACCTTCATCGCGCGGAGGACGCGTCGGAGCGCGACATCAAGGACATCCTCGGTGGTCTGCAGCTCGATCGCCTGATAGGCCAGCCCGAGTGGTGTCACGTCCTGCTGGTCGATGAGCAGGTGCGTGGCATCGGAGATCGAGTCGATCTGGTCAGGGCTCATGACGGTCACTTCGGGTGGCCGCGCGAACGGGAGGCCGCGCCAGAAGGTCTCGGCCGCCAACGCGGCGCGGATCTCCGGGAGCCGCGAGCCGCCACCGCACAGGAAGATGCGGCCGGGCAGCAACCCGCCACTGGCCAGTTCCTCCATCACGAGTTCGACGCCGGCGGCCCAGACGCGCACGTCGTCGCCGATGATCGCGGCGACCTCCTCGCGGTCGTCCACGGCGAGACCACGCGCGTAGTCGACCTTGAGCGATTCGGCGCGCGGGAACGGGAGGTCAAGACGATCGGCCAGGCTCTTGGTGAACGCCCGGCCACCGAGCGCGAACATCCTGGTCCCTTCGATCCCTCCCTGACGGACCAGCGCGACGTCCGTTGTCCCGCCACCGACGTCCACGAAGAGCGCCCCCGCCTGGCGGACCTGGTCGCTGCCGAGGACCCGTGCCACGGCGTATGGCTCCGCGACGATCTCCAGCAGCTCCAGGTCGAGCTGGCTGGCAACGCTCTGGAGCGCCCCGAGGTGGACCAGCGGCGCGAACGCGTTGAAGATCCCGATCTTCACATGCCGACCCTGGAAGCCGACCGGGTTGGTGAGGGCGTAGCCATCGATCGATGCGCCGGTCACCGCGGCATGCACCAGCCGGACATCGACCTGGGGCAGCCCGGTCTCCCATGTGATGGCCCGTTCCGCCTCGCGCAGGGCCTCACGCTGGACGGCGTCGATCAGCTTCTGGAGTTCGCTCTCTGTGATCGGCTGGTCGGGCTTCTTGCGCTCCTGGGCGAAGGTCGTCGTGAAGCCCTTGACCAGCTCGCCGGCGATCCCGATGACCACCTGGGTCGGACGGAAACCGGCCATCTCCTCGGCCTCCTGGAGCGCGACCGCGCAGTTGTCGACCACGGCTGCGATATCCGCCACGGTCCCGGACTGCATGTGCGACAGCCCCTGCCGCTTGCGACCGACGCCACGCACGGTGCCATGGTTCTCGGCGTCGATATCGAAGACGAGCGCCTTGGCGAACTCCGTGCCGACGTCGAGGGCCGTGCAGGCAGCGAGGCTCGGTTGGTCGTCACGCTGCCAGATGCGACGCCAGAACGCCATCAGGCCCCCGTTTCGAGGTGACCGCGGATGGCGTCCAGCGCGGCCCCGAGACCCTCGCGTCGCGTCCCCATCCCCTGCGCCATCTGGGGACGACCCCCGCCTTTCGCCTCGAGCGGACCCGCCGCCGCCTTGACCAGGTCGGCGGCCGAGATCCCGCTCGCCACGAGGTCATCCGACACGGTGACCCAGATCTGCGGCGCATCTGCGTCCAGCAGGATCGCGATGACGCCCGATCCAAGGGCGGAACGCACCTCCTTCGCGGCGGCCTTGAGCGCGTCCATCGACTCGTACGCGATCGCTGCGGCAACCAGGCGGACACCCGGCGCCACCTCCGTCGCGCCCGCGACGAGATCGGTTGCCTTCGGACCCGCGGCACCCGCGCCCGCCTTCAGGCGCTTCTTCGTCTCGCGCAGTTCCTCCTGGAGGGCGGCGATGCGCTCGGGCACCGCCTCCATCGACTGCGCGCCAAGGGCGTCGGCGGCACGTTCGAGGGCGTCCTGTCGGTCACGCGCGAGCGTGTCGGCGGCGCGGCCGGTCACGGCCTCGATCCGGCGCATCCCTGATCCGATGCTCCGCTCGCCCGTGATCGCGAACCCGCCGATCTGACCGCTGGCACGAGCGTGCGTCCCACCGCACAGTTCGAAGGAGTAGTCGTGGACTCGGATCGTCCGCACCGTCTCCCCGTACTTTTCGTCGAAGAACGCATCCGCACCGCCATCGATCGCCTCGCGCATCCCCATGAACGCGATGGAGACGGGCCGGTCGTCACGGATGATGCGGCGGACCTCGTCCTCGATCGCGCGTTTCTCGGCATCGGTAAGGGCGCGATCCAGCGGGAAGTCGAAGCGGAAGCCCTCAGGCGTCACGAGCGAGCCGGCCTGCCGGGCACGCTCGCCCACGACGTGACGCAGGGCACGGTGGAGCAGGTGGGTGCCCGTGTGGTTGCGCATCGTGTCGGCGCGACGCTCGGCGTCCACCACGCCATCCACGGTCGCACCGACCGCGACCCGCCCGCGGAGCGTCCCGTGGTGCACGAACAGCCCGCCGACCGGCTTCTGTGTGTCGGTGACATCGAAGAGCACGCTCCCGCCGCCCGGCTCGCGAAGCTCCCCGCGATCCCCGATCTGCCCGCCACCCTCGGCGTAGAAGGGCGTCAGGTCCAGGATCACCTCGGCCTCGCCGTGACCGGTGAGTTCCTGGTACTCGGTGCCATCCCGGATGATCGCGACGATCCGGCCCTCCGCCGTGGTCGTGTCATAGCCCAGGAACGTCGTATCGCCGGCACGAGCCTGGATCGCCTGGTAGAGCGAGGTCAGCTCGGCATGCTTCGCGAGTTCCGCCTTCTTGCCGCTGCGCGATCGCTGACGCTGCTGCGCCAAGGCACCGTCGAAGCCCGGGCGGTCGACGCGGACACCGGACTCGGCGGCGAGTTCGATGGTCAGGTCGATGGGAAACCCGAACGTGTCGTGGAGCTTGAACGCGACGTCGCCGGGCAGGACAGGAGCATCGCCCGGCAGAGCGTCGACGCGCCGGCCGACCGTCCGTTCCGACGTGGCCAGGGGTGCCAGGGCTTCATCGAGCAGCTTCGACCCGGCGTCCAGTGTGCGGGCGAACTGGGCCTCCTCGCGCGCGATCGCGGACAAGATCTCGGCGCGCCGTTCCGTGAGGTGCGGGTAGGCGTCGGACATGATCTCGATCACGACCTGCGCGAGGTCGGTCAGGAACGGCTCGCGGCGGCCAAGCAGGCGGCCATGGCGCACCGCCCGACGGACGATCCTGCGCAGGACGTAGCCGCGGCCCTCATTCGACGGGAGGACGTCGTCGGCGATCAGGAACGTGACCGCTCGCGAGTGGTCGGCGACCACCTGGTAGCTGAACCGCTGGGCCTCGAACTGGTCCGGATCGTGCCCGAGCAGTTCGCGCATCCGCGCGTGGATCGGCGTGAACAGGTCCGTGTCGAAGTTGGACGGGACCTGCTGGAGGACGCTCGCCAGCCGCTCGAGGCTCATCCCGGTATCGACGCTGGTGAACGGCAGCAGGACGCGCCCGGTGGGCCGCTGGTCGAACTCCATGAAGACCAGGTTCCAGATCTCGAGCCAGCGCGGGCAGTGCTCCGAGTGATCCGGGACGCATTGGGGACCTTCGGAGAGATGCGCCCCGCGGTCGAAATGGATCTCGCTGCACGGACCGCACGGACCCGTATCGGCCATCCGCCAGAAGTTGTTGTCGTCGCCGGCATCGACGTTGCCCCAGCGTGCCATCCGGTCGGCGGGCAGTCCGATCTCGTCACGCCAGATCGCCCACGCCACGTCGTCGTCGGTGTAGGTGGTGGCCGCCAGGCGGTCACCGGGGATGCCGAGATCGTTCGTCAGGAACTCCCACGCGTAGTGGATCGCCTCGCGCTTGAAGTAGTCCCCGAAGCTCCAGTTGCCGAGCATCTCGAAGAAGGTGTTGTGGCGGGTGGTCCGGCCGACCTCCTCGAAGTCGTTGTGCTTGCCGGCGACGCGCAGGACGCGCTGGTAGTCCACGGCGCGGGTGTAGGAGCGCGTCTCCGAGCCGGTCAGGACCTCCTTGAACTGGACCATCCCCGAGTTCGTGAAGAGGAGCGTGGCGTCGCCGGCAGGCACCAGGCTCGCGCTGGGGACCACGGCATGACCGCGTTCCGCGAAGAACTCGACGAAGCGGCGTCGGATCTCCGCACCGGACAACGCGGTGATGCGGGCATCGGGACGGCTGGTGGGGGGCGTCATGGACATCGTCCGCAATGGTACCGAACGGGAACCGCCCATCACGCACGAAGCGCTCGGGCGCGTGCTGGGCGCGGCTGACGTCCCCTGAGCCATCGTTGCGTCACCGACCTGTTGTATTCCTACAACGGAATAGGTATGGTAGGAATACAACAGCCTGCCGGGGTGATAGCCGACACAGCAGAGGTGCGCAGCATGGAGATCTCGTTCCTGACCGCGCTCGGCGTCTGCGCCCTGATCGCATTCCTCCGTAACGGCACGATCCTTCACCGACTCCCGCTCGGACGCATCGCGTCGCGCGTGCCCGGCACCTTCGAGTCGTTCTGGTCGCGCCGCGATGGCCGGGTCCTCGCGGTCGCCTGGCTCGTCCTCTTCGCGATCGCGATCGGCGACGGCGGGATGATCTGGAGCGGCCGATGGCAGCCGGTCATGGACGCGTTCCTGTTGGCGCAGCCGGTCGCCGCGGCCTTGCTCGTTGTCGTCACTGCCGGCCTCTTTGTGTACAAACGGGCGATCGCCCAGATCCCAGGTGACGAGGCGGACGAGCGCGAGCGGGCGATCCAGGGCGAGGTGTATCGCCACGCGCACAGGATCGTGGTCGGCGGGCTCGTCATCGCCGTCGGACTGCTGGCGTTCAATCCCGCGATCGGCGAAGGCCTCCTGCAGCACGGGGAATTCCGGATCGTGCAGCCCATCGACGTGCTCCTGCGGGTCGTCCTGTTCCTGTTCATGCTTCCCAGCGTGATCTACGCCTGGCTATACCCGCGCCGCGAGGATGAGGGGACCGATGGCACCCGCGTGCCGCGCCTGGCCGGCTGGCTCGCGCGGGTCGCCGCTCGGTGACCGGTCGAAAGCCTTCGGCTGGATCGCCGATGCCGAACCGCATCGCCGAGCTGCGCGAACAGGCTGGCCTCAGCCGGATCGACCTTGCGGAGCGTGTCGCGGTGAACCCGCAGACGATCGGCTACCTCGAGCGGGGCGAATACAACCCGAGCCTCGCACTCGCCTTCCGGCTCGCGGACGCCTTCGCCCTCCCGATCGAGGAGATCTTCGTCCGGCCGCCATCGTCCTGACTCAGGCTCGCCGGATGGCCCAGCGTCAGCGAGTCGCGGGCTCGTCCAGGTCGCGGACGGGCGAGTCGAGGGGAACGGCCCAGCGCCTGCGGGCAGCCACTCGCCGGGACCAGATCGACGACCCCGCGATGACCGCTCCGAGGAGCGCCCCGATCGTCAGCCCGCGGACGAAGGTCGCCGTGGTCTGTTCAGCGGTCCGTTTGTCGCTCATGCTTCCTTCCTCGTCGGGCCAAGGACCGCCACGACGCTGGACAGCCCGATCCCCACCCACGCGCCCACGGATGCCGCGACCAGACGGAAATCGCCGATCGACAGGATGCTGATCCCGAGCCGGGCGCCGAGGATATCGCCCGCCAGGGCGCCGAGGATCGCCGCCAGCACGAGAAGCGGGAGCCTCCCGCCCGGCGATCGGATGACCACGGAGACCGCGGCATGGAAGAGGCCCACCAGGATGCCCAGCACGAGCCCCGGCTCGATGGTCACGCCGACGCGGCGAGGACCGGCGTCCGGGCGATCCGCCCGCCACCGAGGACCCGCTCGCCGTCGTAGAGCACGGCGGCCTGGCCGGGTGAGACCGCCCAGACAGGCCGATCGGTCGTCACCGTCCAGCAGTGGTCGCCGCTTGCCCTGACGGTGGCCGGGACCGGAGCCGCACGATGGCGGATGCGGATACTGGCACGGAACTCGTCCGCCGGCGCGTCACCGGCCACGAAACTGCCACGCTCCAG
This sequence comes from Candidatus Limnocylindrales bacterium, assembly GCA_038327765.1. Classification (GTDB taxonomy): domain Bacteria; phylum Chloroflexota; class Limnocylindria; order Limnocylindrales; family CSP1-4; genus SPCO01. The sequence goes on from JBBQLI010000019.1 coordinate 18,778, forward strand.
TTCCACGGTCGTGGTCTCGAGATCCTCGCGCCGGCCCAGCTGGATGGTATTCGTGAGTGGATCGATGCTCGACACGTAGCGCGGCTCGCCGAGCGCGACACCCAGGCCCTGCCGCTGCCCGACGGTATAGCCAGGCGATCCGCGGTGCTCCCCCACCCTGCTGCCGTCGACATCGATGAGCGGCCCTGGTTCCGGGATCCAGCCCGCCCGCTCGCGCAGGGCGTCGCGGTAGTCGCCGCCTGGTACGAAGCAGATCTCCTGGCTCTCGGGCTTGTCCGCGGTCACGAGGCCCAGCCCACGCGCCACCGCGCGGACCTCGGGCTTGGTCAGCTCGCCGAGCGGGAACCGGGCGTGTTCGAGCTGGTCCTGGCGGAGGCCGTACAGGAAATAGGTCTGATCCTTCTCTTCGTCGCGGGCACGCAACAGCGTCGCCTGTCCGTCGGCACCCACCGCTCGCCGCGCGTAGTGACCGGTCGCCACCGCTTCGCAGTCGTAGAGATGCCGCGCACGCCCGAGCAGCGCCCCGAACTTCACGTACGTGTTGCAGTCGACACACGGGCTGGGGGTCCGGCCATCGAGATAGGCATCGAGGAACGGCTGGAGGACCCCAGCATCGAATTCGCGCTCGAGGTTCATCACGTAGAACGGGATGTCCAGCTGGGCGGCGACGCGTCGTGCGTCATCGGCGGCATCGAGGGAGCAGCAGCTCTTCTTGAATTCCGAGTAGGTGTCCGCCACGTCGTGCAGGCGCATCCAGACACCGACCACCTCGTGGCCCTGCTGATGGAGCAGCGCGGCAGCCACTGAACTATCGACGCCACCCGACATCGCGACCAGGATCCGACTCACGCCAGGACGCCCTGCCCCAGGGGATCCGCGGAGACGACGGCGGCACCCACTCTCATCGAGGCGATGACGCGCGGCACGATCTCGCATGCGGTGGCGATCTCGGCATCCGTGGTCGTGCGGCCCAGGGACAGGCGCAGCGCGCCTCGCGCCTCCTCTTCCGGATAGCCCATCGCGGTGAGGACGTGGCTGACCTCGGTGGAACCGGAGGTGCAGGCACTCCCCACCGAACAGGCGATGCCCTCCAGATCGAGTGACAGGGCGACGGACGCCCCGTCCGTTTCGCGGGCGATGAGCGAGAGATGGCCGGGCAGGCGCTCGGTCGGATGGCCGGTAAGCTCGGTGCCGGGCACGATGAGGGCCGCCGTGGCGAGGCGGTCGCGCTGACGACGAAGGCGGGCGACCGTCTCGACTCGTTCGGCACAGCTCAGCTCGTAGGCTGCCGCCAGTCCCACGGCGCCGGCGAGGTTCTCGGTGCCGGCCCGGCGATGGCGCTCCTGAGTGCCGCCATGCTGTTGCGCGAGGATGTGGGTCCCGTGGCGCACATACAGGGCACCGACCCCTTTGGGACCCTCGAACTTGTGGGCACCCAGCGAGAGCAGATCGGCGCCCAGGGCAGCGACATCGATCTCCAGATACGGCGCCGCCTGGACCGCGTCGACATGGAGAAGCACGCCCGCCCGGGCATGGACCCTCATCGCGATCTCGGCGATGGGCTGGATCGTGCCGACCTCGTTGTTGGCGAGCATCACCGACACCAGGATCGTGTGATCAGTCAGGGCGGCCTCGAGCTGATCCGGATCGACCCGTCCATAGCGGTCCACCGGCAGCTCGACGATCTCGAACCCGAACTTCTCGAGCGAGCGGAGCGTGTGACCGACCGCGTGGTGCTCGATCGACGACGCGATGATGCGGTGGCCGCGGGCCTTGCCAGCCCACGCGGCGCCCTTGAGCGCGAGGTTGTTGGCCTCGGTCCCGCCGGAGGTGAAGACGATCTCCCGCGGCTGGGCGTTGAGCCGCCGAGCGACCTGTTCGTGCGCGCCATCCAGGGCCGCGCGGGCCGCCCGCCCATAGGAATGGGCCGAGCTGGGATTGCCGAACGACTCGGTCAGGTACGGCAGCATCGCATCAAGGACCTCGCGACGAAGGGGGGTCGTCGCCGCGTGATCAAGGTAGATCGGCATGGCGCCGATCGTACACCCGGGTGGTCGGGCCGAGACCCGCGCGAGCATGGCGATGGTCCGCGTCTTCCGCTACGGTTCATCGCACGCACGAGAGGGCTGCCATGGACCGCTTCGACATCACGCCAGACGGACCGTTCTCGCTGGCGGCCGCCCAGTCGTTCGCGGGCGGGTTCGCGGCCGGCATCGGCGCCCGAGCCACCAGCGAGGGCATCCTGATGACCTTCCCGGTCGAGGGCTGGACGGCCAGCGCCGCGGTGGACATCTGGCAGACACCTGATGGTGTCGTCCACGGCGAGATCGCCGGCGCGACGGACGTCGACGCGGTGCGCAGGCAGGCCGCGCGCTCGCTCTCGCTCGATCACGATGGCTCCGGCTGGGCCGATGTCGGTCGGCGCGACCCGATCCTCGGTGCCGTCCAGGCACGCTATGCGTGGCTTCGCCCGGTCTGCTTCTACTCCGCATACGAGGCCGCGACGTCATTCGTGATCGGGCAGCGCATCGCGATGCGCCAGGCGCGTGTGATCAAGGACCGGCTTGCCGGCGCGTATGGCGACCCGATCGAGATCGGCGGCCAGGTCGTCACGCCCTTCCCGCGTCCACAGCGCCTCCTCGACCTCACCGCCGTGCAGGGCTTGAGCGAGACCAAGGTCATCCGGCTGCGCGAATTGGCCGCCGCCGCCATCGACGGCCGGCTCGACACCGCCCGCCTGCGGGGCCTGCCCGAAGACGAGGCGCTGACCGAGCTTCGGTCTCTGCCCGGCGTCGGGCCATGGACGGCGTCGGCGATCCTGTTGCGCGGCTGCGGCGTGCCGGACGCCCTGCCGCTGGGCGATGAGATCAGCCGGACCGCCGTCGGGTGGGCGTACGGCCTCAGCGAACCACCGGACGACGACGCATGGCGCGCGATCGCGGATGGCTGGCGCCCATACCGGATGTGGGCGACGGTCCTGCTCCACATGGCGTGGCGCCGGGAGCAGCCGACCACGCCGAGCTATCGCCAAGGAGAGCAGCCGGCACGTCGCCGACCGGCTGCGGACCCTGCCTAGCGGGCCGACCCGCCGTTACGGCGCGAGGACCCGGAAGAGGCTCCCGCTGCTCGAGACCGCATAGAGCTCCCCGTTCTGGGCCTCGCCGAATGACGTGATGTGCGCGGACACCGTGGCTCGCACGGTCAGGGCCGCGCCGCCGGCTGCCATGGTCCAGATGTTGCCGCTGCACCAATCGGCGAACACGTACTGGCCGACCAGCTTCGCCTGCGTGGGACCGCGGTAGACGTAGCCGCCCGTGATGGCGCAGTTGCCACCGGCGTGGGTGTACTCGGCGACCGGCAGATAGTCGCCGGCCAGCGAGCAATGCCCCGCCTTGAAGCAGTGCTTGCCCTCGATGTAGCTCCAGCCGTAGTTGCGCCCGCCGGTGGACTTGACCCCTTCGCGGTCGATCTCCTCGTAGCGGTCCTGTCCCACGTCGGCGATATAGAGCGACCCGGTGGCGCGGTCGAACGAGATCCGCCACGGATTGCGCAGGCCGTAGGCCCAGATCTCGCCCAGGCCAGGCCGGCTGCCCGCGAACGGGTTGCTGCCCGGGACGGAGTAGCGATGGAAACGCCCGCCGCCGGTGCCGTTGACGTTGATGCGCAGGATCTTGCCGAGGAGCGTCGACTTGTTCTGGCCGTTGTTGTGCGGGTCCCCGGCGCCGCCGCCGTCACCCACACCGATATACAGATAGCCGTTCGGCCCGAATGCGAGCGCCCCACCGTTGTGGTTGTTCTGGGCACTGTGCTCGATCAGCATCAGGGGCCGGTACGAGCTCGCCACCACCTTGGTCCGGGCGGCGTTGGTCGTGTAGCGGGCCAGGACGATGTCGCCGCCGAGGCGCGTGTAGTAGACGAACAGGCGGTGGTCGGTCTTGAAGTGCGGGCTGAACGCGAGACCAAGCAGGCCACGCTCCCCGTCGCTGGAGACCTTGGAACGGATGTCGAGGAAATAGCCCGGCAGCAGGTGGCCGTGCTGGACCACGCGGATGGTCCCGCGCTTCTCGACGACGAACAGGCGATCGGAAGAATCGTGCGGGCTGGTCACCTGCGTGGGGGCATCGAACCCGCTCGCGACCGGCGACAGACTGATCGAGAAGCTGGCACTGGAGACGACCATCGGCGCGGCCATGGACATGATCGAGGCGATCACTCCGAGCAGCAGCAGGGTCGCGGGTCGGGAGCGGCGGCGTTCGTTCATGGTCTCCACCTTACAGGTCCGTGGCGCCGAGCGACCCTATGACCCTCGGCGTTCGTGCACGCAGGAAGTCCTTCCCGGCGGCGGTCTCAGCCGGCTGTCGCGGCCTCGCGCTCGACCGAGCGGCGCAGGTCGTCGGCCTTGCCGACCTCGCGCCGGCGGTCGTGCTGGGAGAGCGCGCGCTTGCGCAGTCGGATCGAGAGCGGGGTCACCTCGACCAGCTCGTCGCCGGAGATGAACTCGAGCGCGCTCTCGAGCGTCAGCGGGCGCGGCGGCGTCAGGCGCAGCGACTCGTCGTGCGAGTGGGTCCGGATGTTCGTGAGCTTCTTTTCCTTGGTCGGGTTGACGTCCATGTCGCCGGACCGACTGTTCTCGCCGACGATCATGCCTTCGTACGTCTCGACCCCCGCGCCGATGAACAGCTCCGCGCGCTGCTCGAGATTGAAGAGTCCGTATGCGTTCGTGATGCCGGCCCGGTCGCTCACGAGCACGCCGTTGGTGCGATGGGTGACGTCGCCGGCCCACGGCCCATAGCCTTCCCCGATCTGGTGCAGCAGGGCCGTGCCGCGGGTGTCAGTCAGGAGCTGGCCGCGATAGCCGATGAGGCCGCGGACCGGCAGCACGAACTCCATCCGGACGCGCCCGTCGGTGTCGGTGGACATCTGGTCGAGACGCCCCTTCCGCCCGGCCATCGCCGTCTGGATCTCGCCGATGTATTCGGGCGGGATGTCGATGGTGATCCGCTCGTACGGTTCGTGGATCTCGCCGCCGACCTCGCGCAGGAGGACCTCCGGGCGCGATGCCGTGAGTTCGTAGCCCTCGCGCCGCATCTGCTCGATCAGGACGGCCAGCTGGAGCTCGCCCCGGCCACGGACCTCGAAGGCCTCGGCCGTCTCGGCGGGACGGACCTCGATCGAGACATTGCCAAGGACCTCCTTCTCGAGGCGGGCCTTGATCTGGCGGCTCGTGACGTACTTCCCTTCGCGACCGGCGAGCGGTGACGTGTTGACCGCGAAGGTCATCCGCAGCGTCGGCGCGTCGACGTCGAGGCGCGGCAGGGGTCGTGGGTCGGCGGGATCGGTGAGGGTGTCGCCGATCGTCACCTCGGGCAGACCGGCCACGCTGACGATGTCGCCGGGGCCCGCTTCGTCGATGTCGACGCGATCGATCCCGTGCGCGGTCTGGAGACTGGTCACGGAGCCTGTCAGCACCACGGTCCGGCCGGGCTCGACGACGCCTGAGGTATCGGCCGGTTCCTCGCGCAGCACGGTGATCCGTTGCCCGGTCCGGATGCGCCCGTTCCAGATCCGCCCTACGGCCATGCGCCCGACGTACTCGTTCGCCGACAGGTTCGTGACCAGGAGCTGGAGCGGAAAGCCCGGCGTATAGGTCGGCGGTGGCGTGACCTCGACGAGGAGATCCAGGAGCGGTCGCAGATCCGTGCCGGGGACGGCGAGGTCGCGTGTCGCGGTCCCGGCCTTGGCGTTCGTGTAGACGATCGGGAATTCGATCTGGTGCTCGTCCGCCCCCAGGTCCAGGAACAGTTCGTAGATGTCGTCGAGGACCACCGCTGGGCGGGCATCGCCGCGATCGATCTTGTTGATGGCGACCACCACCGGAAGATGGCGGGCCATGGCCTTCTGGAGGACGTAGCGGGTCTGCGGGAGCGGGCCTTCGGCCGCATCGACCAGGAGGAGGACCGAGTCCACCATGAGCAGGCTGCGCTCCACCTCGCCACCGAAGTCGGCGTGACCGGGCGTATCGACGATGTTCAGCCGGACGCCACCGTGATCGACCGTCGTCTGCTTGGCGAGGATGGTGATGCCCTTCTCGCGCTCGAGGTCGCCGGAGTCCATCACCCGGTCGACCACCGCCTGGTTGGCGCGGAACGTCCCGGTCTGGCGGAGCATCGCGTCGACGAGGGTGGTCTTCCCGTGGTCGACGTGCGCCACGATCGCGACGTTGCGCAGGTCCGCACGAATGGCGGTCGGCGCCGTCTCGGCGGGCATGGTTGAACGGGCAGTGTCGGACATGGGCCTCTGAGTGTCGCACATCCGTTCGCCGGACGCCGCGGACGGCCTCAACGAGGCGACTCGGGCTGGGGTAGCATCGGGCGCATGACCGTCGCCGCCGTGATCCTGTCTGCCAGCGCAAAAGGGGCCGTGGAGGACACCTTGGGGCAGCCACGGGTCCGCCGGCTCGCTGATCTCGCGTGGTCCGGGGGTGCGCTCCCGATCATCGTGGTGTCGCCGGATGAGAATGGCGGGGTCGTCAAGGCCCTGGCCGGCAGCGAGGCCGTGTACGGCGAACCGGCGCCACTCGAGCGCGGTCCGGCGGGTCAGATGGTCCGCGGCATCGAACTGGCCGAAGCCGAGGTCCACGACCTGAGCGCCGCCCTCCTCTGGCCCGCGCGGCTCACGTGGGTCGGTCCGGAGACCGTCACGTCACTGATCGAGGCCCATGGGCTGGATCGCGCCACGATCCTCCAGCCGGCCTGGCACGGCGAGCCGGGCTGGCCGGTGCTCGTGCCCATCGGCGCACTGGCCGCACTCCGCGCGGTGGCACCTGACCGGATGCCGCCAGCCGTGATCGCGGACCTTGCGTCCACGGTCCCCATCCGACTTGTCGAACTAGGCGACCCGGGCGTCACGCATGACGTCGGGACGCCGTTCGGCGACCTGCCGACCTACGAAGGGCCGCCCGATCCGCCCGCGAGCCAGGCCGGCGAGTGGGGTGCCGATGTCGAGGCCGAAGCGGGACTCACCGGTCCCGACGACGTCTGACCGACGGCCTGACCGCGTCGCTCACCACGAGCAGGCTGCAGGCGCGCTGTTCACGCGCCAGGCATGCCTCAGGTGCCTGAGGCCAGGCTCCGGCGGCGGAGGCCATCTCGGAGCCGCGCCAGCGGGACGGTGGCAGCCGCGATGCCACCGATCACCAGACCGACCCCGAGCAGCTGGATGGCGGAAGGCGTTTCGCCGAGGAGGACCATCGCCAGCCCGACCGACATCACCGGCTGCGCCAGCAGGATGATCGAGGTGACGACCGCGGGGAGTCGTGGCAGGGAGATCGAGATCAACAGGTAGCCGGCCGACTGCGACGTGATCCCGAGCAACGCCAGCCAGCCGAGACTGGCCGGACCAGGCGTCAGGTCCAGGTCGCCCATGATCGCGCCGACCAGCGCTGCGACGATGACGATGGTGACCGTCGCGATCGCGACAGGCCCGGCCGGTCGCTGCGGGTCGCGGCCACCACGCCGGATGATGATCAGGTAGGACGAGTAGCAGAGGGCCGTGCACAGGCCGAGGACGACGCCAAGCGCCGGTGCGCTGCCGTAGGCCCCGCTGCCGATCACCCCGGAGATCAGCACGACGCCGAGCAGGACGATCGGAAGGGCCACGATGATGGCGCGCGACGGGCGCTCCCCGAAGATGAGCCACGTGACGACGCCAACGATGATCACCTGCAGGTTGCCGAGGACCGTCGCGAGGCCGGCCCCCACGGCCGCGATGGAGTGGTGCCAGAACAGCAGGTCACCGGCGAAGAAGACCCCGGCGACGATCGACAACCGCACCGCCGTCGCCGGCAGCGGCCCGTAGCGGCGATGCTCGGCGAGCGCGACGATGGCCAGCAGGGGCAACCCGAAGAGCGCCCGGAAGACCGTCCCGGTCGAGGGCGACACCTCGGCGTAGCGATAAAAGATCCCCGAGAACGCGATGCACATCGCCCCGAGGAAGGCCGCCAGCCGCGGCTGTCCCGAGATCCGGTCGAGGGTGGCGAGGATCCCGTTCACGAGGTGCCGTCGAGCGGCATCGTCAGTCGGCGGTGGGCTTGGGCGGCAACCCCACGAATCGCAGACCCAGCTCCTCGTACTGCTTGGGTTCCGGCGCCGATGGCGCCTCGAGCATCGGATCGCTGCCCGACTGGGTCTTGGGGAACGCCATCACGTCGCGGATCGAGGTCTGCCGGGAGAAGAGGGCGGCCCAGCGGTCGATGCCGATGGCGATGCCGCCATGCGGCGGGGCACCGTACTCGAACGCGTCGAGGACGGCCCCGAACTTGTCGTGCATGCCCTCGAGCGACTGGCCCTGGAGGCGGAAACTCCGTTCGAGCAGTTCGCGGCGATGGATCCGGACCGAGCCACCACCAAGCTCCCAGCCATTGAGCGCGAGGTCGTACTGGAGCGCCCGGGCGCGGCCTGCGGGATCGCCGGGGGACGGCGCGCCAAGGTCGCCCGACGCAGTCACCAGCAGGGCTTCGTCCTCGGGGAGCACGCCCGAGAACGGGTTGTGGGTGGCGTCCCAGCGGGCGTTCTCGGCGTCCCACTGATACATCGGGAAGCGGTGGATCCAGCAGTACGCGAGGACGTCCGGATCGGCCAGCCCGAGTCGCTCCCCGAGTTCCACGCGCAGGCGTCCCAGGACGTCGGCCGTGACCTGCGGCGAGTCGGCCACGATCAGGATCAGGTCGCCCTCCACCGCCGTCGTCTGCTCGATGATCGCGCGCTTCGTGTCGTCGCCCAGGAACTTGGCGATCGGACCCTTGACCTCGCCGCCGGGTTCGAGAGCGAGATAGGCGAGACCCTTCGCGCCGAACCGGCGGGCACGCTCGGTCAGTTCGTCGATCTCCCGGCGGGTGATCCCCGCCATGCCCGGCGCCACGATCGCCTTGACCCGGCCGGAGGCAGCGAGGGTGGTGTCGAAGACGCCGAACCCGGATGCCGGGATCCCGTCCGGACCCACCAGCACGGAGCCGAGGTCGACCAGCTCCATCCCGAACCGGATGTCGGGTTTGTCGGAGCCGTAGCGTTCCATCACATCGTCATAAGTGAAGACCGGGAACGGCGTCTCCAGGATGGGCCGGTCCGGGGCCACCGCGGCCGAGACCGAGATCGCCATCGCCTCCACGAACGTCATCACCGTGGCCTCGTCGACGAAGCTCATCTCGAGGTCGAGCTGTGTGACTTCGGGCTGGCGGTCGCCGCGCATGTCCTCGTCGCGGTAGCAGCGGGCGATCTGGAAATAGCGGTCGATACCGCCGACCATCAGCAGCTGCTTGAGTTGCTGGGGACTCTGGGGCAGGGCGTAGACCATCCCGGGCTGGAGCCGTGACGGGACGATGAAGTCGCGCGCACCCTCGGGGGTGCTCTTGATGAGAGTGGGGGTCTCCACCTCCACGAATCCGTTCGCGTGATGGACGTCGCGGATCGCGTGGACCATGCGCGACCGCAGCAGCAGCCGGTCGGCCATCGGCTGGCGTCGGATATCCAGGTAGCGGTACTTGAGCCGGAGCGCCTCGTCGACCGGTGCGTCCGGGTCGTTGATATAGAACGGCGGCGTCTTCGCCTCGGACAGGATCTCGACGTCCGTTGCGCGCAGCTCGATCGCCCCGGTCGGCAGCTTCGTGTTCTCCGTGCCGGCCAGCCGTGGCGCGACGGTCCCCGTGACGCTCACCACGAACTCGATGCGGACCCGGCTCCCGACCTCGTGGGCCAGCGGGGTGTCGGTCTGGTCGATGACCACCTGGGTGATCCCGTGCCGATCGCGCAGGTCCAGGAAGATGAGCTGGCCGTGGTCGCGCCGGCGGTGCACCCAACCCGAGAGTCGGACGGTGGCGCCGGAATCGGCGGCGCGCAACTGCCCGCAGGTATGGGTCCGGTAGGGCGTCGCGAGACTGGGGGTGGGTTCGGTCATGGCCGGGGTATCGTAGTCGAACCGGTCACACCCAGAGCCTGCGACGAGGTAGCCCATGCTTTCCCAGCGACGGGCCCACACCACCCTGCCGAGCGCTGACCCCGATGCGCTCCGACCGTTCTACGAGGGCGTCCTCGGGTTCACGCCGCTCGCGGTGCGGCCCGGAGCCGTCGTCTACCAGGCCGGTGCCGGGACCATCTTCGCGATCTCCCGGGCCGGAGCGGCGGCGAGCGGCGCCCAGACCCAGATCGCTTTCACGGTGGACGATGTGGAGGCCGAGGTCGCAGCCCTGCGCGCTCGCGGCGTGGTCTTCGAGGAGTACGAGAGCCCAAAGACGACGGATGGGATCGGCCGGGTCGGGTCCGGCCGGGCAGCCTGGTTCAAGGATCCGCACCAGAACCTGCTAGCCGTCATCCAGTTCGACGAGCCCTTCTGACGGTCAGGACCAGGGTCACGTTTCCCGCTCGCGTCAGGTCTCGCCGCTGGCGTCAGGTCTCGCGGCCGCGCAGGAGCGAGACTCGGAATGGCCGCAGCTCGCCGGTCGCATAGCCGGCCTGGATCGTCGGATCCTCGTCCATGTAGCGGCGCGCCGCCCGCTCGTCCGCCGCCTCGAAGATGCAGATCCCCGTGTTGATCCGCCCGAGCGTCGGGCCGACCAGGATGACCGTGCCGTCCGCCAGTCCACGCTTGAAGCGCTCGAAATGGACGCCCCAGACGCGCGCTTCGTCGTCGGTGATCGTCTCGGCGAAGTCTTCACGCGACGTGTGCAGGAAGTAGATCCACTCGCTCATCGCGCGCCACTCAGGCCGGGGCGATGAGCCGACGCGTCCGCATCGCGTTCGCCAGCACGACAATGATCGCGACGAGGATCGACCCGAGCATGGCGATCGCAACCGCGTAGAGCGCCACGGTCCCATAGCCGCCGTTGGCGGGATCCAGGAACGGGTACGGGTACCAGCCGGCGAGCGGGCCACGGATCAGCGTGTAGACCAGCCAGGCGATCGGGAAGGCCAGCAGCCACAGGCCGCGCCGGAACGTGAGCGCCTTGACCGGCGGATCGATCAGCCAGTCGAGCAGGATCACGATCGGCAGGAACTCGTGGACCACCGAGTTCACCCAGGGGATCGCCGTGTCCACGTCGGTGTTCGACAGCAGGACCGCGAACACCAGGAACGTGACGGTCATGCACAGGACGGCTTCACCGCGGACCAGCTCGAAGGTCTCGGATCGCGCTGACCGCCAGCGGGCGGCGCCGATCAGGAGGACCGCGATCGTGAGCAGGTTGCTGTCGATCGTGAAATAGCTGAAGAAGTTGAACGGGACCAGGACACCCCGGCTCGCGAGGTCAGTGAGCTGGGTCAGGACGGCCACCAGTCCCAGCACGGCGAACCCGGCACGGGCCATCGCCAGCAGCGCGCGTCGATCCATCGTCATCGGTCCCCTCCTCCATGGTGGTGCGCGCCATGGGCACGCCCGAGCTCCCGGGCCAGATCGACCCGCGGAACCGCCTTCTGCGTGCCGGCGGGCAGGTCGCGCAGCTGGACGTCGCCGGTGGCGAGCTCGTCGCCGACGATCACCGCAAAATGGGCGCCTTCCTTCGCGGCGGACTCGAGCTGCTTGCCGAGCTTGCGCTGGCCGAGTTCGGCACGGACGGCGAGCCCACCAGCCCGCATCTCGGTGGCGAGCGCGAACCTCGTGACGGTATCCGCCGGATCTGCGCCGACGATGACAGCGACAGGCCCGGCGGCGTGGCCGATGGCGTCGGCCGCACCCGCGTCCTGGAGGGCGATGATCAGCCGGTCAAGGCCGATCCCGAATCCGATGCCAGGGGTGGGCTTGCCGCCGAGTAACGCGACGAGGCCGTCGTATCGTCCGCCGCCGCCCAATGCCTGCTGCTGTCCCTCGCGCCCCGCGACGTAATACTCGAATGCGGTCCGCGTGTAGTAGTCGAGGCCGCGGACGAGCCCGGGCTCGAGCCGGAACGGCACCTCGACCGCGACGAGATGGGCCTGGACGGCCGCGAAATGCGCCGCGCACGAGGCACACAGTCGATCCGTGATGCGCGGCGCCGCGGCGTTCATGGCGACCATCGCCGGGTCCTTCGAATCGAGGAGGCGCAACACGTTGCGCTCGAGCCGATCGCGCTCAAGGGCGGGAAGCGTGTCGGAGCGCGCCCGGTAGTACCCGGTCAGTTCGGCGATATACGCCGGACGGCACTCGGCGTCGCCGATCGAATTGAGCTGGACCTCGACCCCGTCCAGGCCCGCGTCGCGATAGAAGCGTGCCCCGAGCTCGATGATCTCGGCATCGATGGCCGGACCGGCGTCCCCGATCGCCTCGACATCGAACTGCCAGAACTGCCGATAGCGACCCGCCTGTGGCCGGTCGTAGCGGAACATCGGTCCCGTCTGGGTCAGCTTCACCGGCTGTGGCAGCGTCTGCATCCCGTGCTGGATATAGGCACGGACGATGCCGGCCGTCGGTTCCGGGCGCAGAGCCCACGACTCCGATTCCTCGGTGCGCGGAGCGAGCCTGAACAACTCCTTCTCCACGACATCGGTGACCTCTCCGATCCCGCGCTCGAAGACATCGCTCAGCTCGAAGAGCGGGGTCTCGATGCGGTGGTACCCGTAACGCGCGGCGAGGTCCGCGGCGAGCCGCTCCAGGCGGGTCCAGGTCGCCGTGTCGGGAGGGAGCAGGTCACGGGTGCCGCGCGGGGCACGGTAGGTGGGCATCGCTAGGGAGTCTAGGTCAGGCGGGCGCGGGCGGGCGGCCTGATCAGACATGTGGTCGAGCGGGGCCGATCGGCGGTCGAGCGGGGCCGATCGGCGGGCGGGCGGGGCCGATCTGCGGTCGAGCGGAGCCGATCTGCGGTCGAGCGGGCCGATCTCCGGCAAATGCTCCCCAGGCGGGCGTTGGTCAGCGCTTCGCTGACAGATGGGTCCCTATTCGGACGTGTGCCGGAAATCTCTGACGTCGCCGTGCTCAGCGACGGTTGGTCGTGACCTTCGTCTCTGACGAGTGCTCTCCTGGTGGTCATCTGCCGGAAATCGCCGTCGCGGCGGTTCGGAACGTCGCGCCACGCGGCGCCGCTCCCCCGCCCTCCCGGTCTCGCGCCCGCCCTTACCCCAGGTCGCGCTGCACGTTGACCACGTCCTTGAGCGTCTCGATCCGGCTCATGACCCGGGCCAGCTGCAAGACCGACTGGACCTGCAGGGTGGCCGTGACCACCGTCGTGTGGTCCGAGGAGACATCCACGTGCGCGGCGAGGATATTGACCTTGTTCTCGGCGACGACCTGCGTGATGTCCGACAGAAGCCCGGTGCGGTCGTACGCCTCCACCCGGATCGCGATCGGGTACGTCTGGGTGGGCTCGGACTCCCACTCCACCTCGATGAGGCGGCCCACCTCTCGTTCGTTGATCACGGTGGGACACGACTGCAGATGGACCGTCACGCCCTTGCCGCGCGTGATGAAGCCCGTGATGGGGTCGCCGGGGATCGGATGACAGCACTTGGCGAAGCGCACCAGCAGGTCGCCGACGCCCTTGACCCGGACACCACCGCTGCGCACGGTCTTGTGGGGTGGCGCGACCGTCGGGAGCGTGCTCTGCCCGTCATCGACCACGCCCAGCCGCATGACCACGGATTGCGCGCCGACGGCGCCGTAGCCGATCGCTGCGTAGAAGTCGTCGACGGATTCGTAGTTGTAGCCCTTCGCGACCTCGCCGATCCGGTCGAGCCCGACCGCCGCGATCGACGTCCGGGCAAGGCGGCGCAGCTCGCGCTCCAGCGACTCCCGGCCATGGACGATATTCTCGTCGCGGTCCTTGCGCTTGAACCACTGGCGGATCTTTTCGCGCGCGTGGCTCGTGCGGACGAGCGTCAGCCAGTCGCGCGACGGGCCGTGCTCGCTCTTCGTGGTGACGACCTCGACGATATCGCCGTTCTTGAGCCGGTAGTCGAGCGGGACCAGCCGGTTGTTGACCTTCGCCCCGATGGTCCGGTGGCCGACGTCGGTGTGGATGCGGTACGCGAAGTCGAGCGGCGTCGCGCCCGCCGGCAGGTCCTTGATGTCGCCCTTCGGCGTGAACACGAAGACCTGGTCCTGGAAGATGTCGAGCTTGATGCCCTCGACGAACTCGGTCGCGTCCGAGTCCGATACGTCGCGCTGCCAGTCCATCAGCTGGCGCAGCCAGGCAAGCTTCGCGTCGTACTCGCGGTCGGACTTGGTGCCCTCCTTGTACCGCCAGTGGGCGGCGATGCCGACCTCCGAGACCTGGTGCATCTGGTGGGTCCGGATCTGGATCTCGAGGGGTTTGCCGTCGAGCGCGATGGCCGCGGTATGGAGCGACTGGTAGAGGTTGTTCTTCGGGACGGCGATGTAGTCGTCGAACTGGCCGGGGATGGGACGCCAGATCGAATGCACGATCCCGAGCGCCGCGTAGCAGTCCTTGACCTCGTCGACGAGGAGGCGGATGGCGTAGACGTCGTAGATCTCGCCGAACTCCGCGGATTTGCGCTGCATCTTCTTCCAGATGCTGTAGATGTGCTTCGGTCGGCCTTCGATATCGGCCTTGATCCCGGCCGCCTCCAGCTTCGGCCGGAGCTCCTCGATGGCGCGCTGGATGTAGGTCTCGCGACCCTTGCGCCGGGTGTCGAGCAAGCCCGCCATCTCGCGGAAGGCCTCGGGCTCGAGGGCCTTGAACGCGAGATCCTCGAGTTCCCACTTGATCTGCCAGATCCCCAGCCGCTCGGCCAGCGGCGCGTAGATCTCCATCGTCTGGTGCGCGATGCGCTGCTGCTTCTCGGCGGGCAGTCCGTAGAGCGTCCGCATGTTGTGGAGCCGGTCCGCCAGCTTGATCAGCACGACCCGGATGTCCTGGGCCATCGCCAGCAGCATCTTGCGGATGTTCTCGGCCTGCTGCTGCTCATGGCTATGGGTGCTGAACTTCGACAGCTTCGTGACGCCATCCACGAGCTGGGCGACCTCGGGACCGAAGTGCTCCTCGACGTCGGTCAGGCTGTACTCGGTGTCTTCGGGGACGTCGTGGAGGAGTGCCGCCTGGATCGCCACGGGGTCGATGCCGAGGTCGGCCAGGATCTGGGCCGACGCGATGGGGTGCGTGACATAGGCCTCGCCGGTGGCGCGGCGCTGGCCCTCGTGGGCCTCCACCGCCACATCGAACGCTTCATTGACCTTGATCAGGTCGGCAGTGGGATGGTGCTCCACGATCGCGGCGAGCAGCGGCGTACGCAGCGTCTCGAGATCGGGGTCACCGCCGGATGGGCCGCGGGCGATGGCCGGGGCACGCCGGGGACCGCGACGGACGCTCTCGGCGTCTTCGCGAGCCGGCGTGGTACGTGGCGTTGTGCTCGACATCCGGGCGCAAGGATAGCAGTGGCTGTCAGACGATCCCGAGCGTGCGCAGGGCCGCTTCCGCTTCGGCCCGCTCATCCCATGGCAGGGCGCCGGTCGGCCCGATGATCGACCGCTCATGGCCTTTCCCGGCCAGGAGGACCACGTCGCCCGGGCGGGCGCGCTCGAAGGCGGCCGCGATGGCCGCCCGGCGGTCGGCGATGAGCAGCAGATCGTGGCCGCGCCGTTTGCCGGCCCGCTCGGCGCCGGCCGCGATGGCCTCGAGGATCGTGAGCGAGTCCTCGCCTCGCGGGTCTTCGTCGGTCGCCACTACAAGTCGCGCACGCTCGCCGGCGATGCGGCCCATCGCCGCGCGTTTCGCGGTGTCGCGCTCGCCGGCGGATCCGAAGACCGCGATGGTCCCGCCACCACGCGCCGCGGCGACCGGCGCGAGCAGGTCGAGGACGGTCTGCAGCGAGGCCGGGGTGTGGGCGTAGTCGACGATGACCGCGAACGGCTGTCCCAGCTCCACGCGTTCCATCCGTCCTGGAACGC
>JBBQLI010000020.1:0-34303 GCA_038327765.1 Candidatus Limnocylindrales bacterium
TCGAGGGCGAGTTCAAGGAGGTCTAGGCCTCCCGCCGTTTTCCGCTCACGCATCGAAGCCCGGGTCCCGTGAGGGGCCCGGGCTTCGTGATTCATCGATCGCTCGGCGCCGGTGGTTGCTCGCATGGTCCGCGGCGTCGCAGGGTCCGCGGCGTCGCAGGGTCCGCGGCGTCGCAGGGTCCGCGGCGTCGCGCCCGGCGGACCCAACCGGGCCCGGCGGACCCAACCGGGCCCGGCGGACCCAACCGGGCCCGGCGGACCCAACCGAGCCCGATTTCCGGCAGATGCTCCCCAGGCGGGCGTTGGTCAGCAGATTCCTGACAGATGTCCGCCCTGGGGCCGGATGTCAGGACTGGCGCGATCGCCCACGCTCAGCGACCCGCTCCGCCCGAGGAACGCGGTGACGAGTGCCCGCCTGGGGGACGGTTGGCAGAAACAGGATGCCGGCGATCGGTTCGTGCGGGTCCCGAAGCCAGCGCTTGACCTCCGCGGTGCGAGCCGGCAGTGCGGCATCGAACGTCGCCGCGTGGGTATCCACCCGACGCCGTGCGGTCCGATCGTCAGGCAGGACCAGCAGCCGCGACACGGATGTCACCTCCCAGCCCCGTTCGCGCGCGACCTGCCTCGCGATGCGCCCCTTGCGGTCGATCCCGTGGAGCATCGCCTGCAGGTCGGGCACGACCGACTTGACTTCGATCACAAGCAGTGCGCCGGTGGACGGGTGGAACGCGAGGATATCGATCGAGCCGCGCTGGCCGTCGATGTTGAAGGAGACTTCGGTGGCGCGCAGCCACCCGTCGTCCGACAGGGTGCGCACGAGCCGCTCGATGATGTCGGCATGGGACTGGTCGAGCAGACGGTCGAGGCCTTCGCCCTGCCACAGGATCCGGACATCGACCCTCGCCCCGAGCGCGGCCGCGATCCGCACGAGGGTCGCGACCGACACCCGATCCGCGCGACCGCGCTCTACCCGGCCGATCACGGACCGCGAGACGCTCGACTCGCTCGCCAGGCGGTCCTGCGACCAGCGACGGCGACGCCTCAACGCCCGCAACGCCAGTCCGAACCGGATGTGTTCCATCACGTTCAGCGTGCCAGCGACCGCTCATCGGGTGCTTACGCCGGGTGCACGCGACCCGGACCAGTCACGAGACGCCCTAGCCGCCGAGGGCCTCGAGTGCGGCCGCCGAAGGCACGAAGAACAGCGTGCCGGTGACCGCCTTGGTGAAGTCGAGCAGGCGGTCGTAGGTGCCGGGCGGATCACCGACGAACATGTGGGCGACCATCGTTTCCAGGACGCGCGGCGAGCGCGCATACCCGATGAAGTACGTCCCCGCGTCACCGCCGCCCGCATTCCCGAACGGCATGTTGTGGCGCAGGATCTTCTGCTCGACGCCGTCTTCCACGATGTTGGTCAGCGCGTTGTGGGCCCACAGCGGCTTGGTCGCATCGTCGAGCTCGATGTCGGAAAGCTTCCGCCGCCCGATGATCATCTCCTGCGCCTCGGTCGGCAAGGCATCCCAGCTCGACAGCTGATGCAGGTACTTCTGGACGAGCACGTAGCTGCCGCCCGCGAAATCCGGGTCCTCGTCGCCGATGATGGTCGCCTCGACCGCATCCGCACCGATGGGGTTCTCGGTGCCGTCGACGAACCCGGTCAGGTCGCGATCGTCGAAGTAGCGGAAGCCATGGATCTCATCCTCGACATGCACGGTGGAGCCGAGGATGTGCATGAACTGGGATGCCAGCTCGAAGCAGAGGTCCTGGCGCTCCGCCTGGATGTGAAACAGCAGGTCGCCCGGTGTGGAGACGGCGTGGCGTGGGCCGCGCCTGACCTCGGCGAACGGGTGCAGGCCGGCCGGTCGCGCGCCACCCACCAGGCGGTCCCAGAACTCCGACCCGATGCCGATGACGCAGGTTAGCCGCGCGGAGGGATCGCGTGTGCCGATCGCGCGAACCAGGCCGGCGACAGCGCCGCACGCCCGGCGCACGGCCGCGAGCGCCTGCGGTCGATCGTCGGCGGTCACGACCACGAAGATCGCGTCCCGCGTGCGTGGCGCGGTGACGGGTTGCGGGCTGGTCGAGCGGGCCTCCGGCATACGCTCAGCCTACCTGTCCGGCTACCTCACGAACAGACTGATACTCGGGGCCAGCGCGCCGACGATCAGGACGATCGCGTATGCCGCCAGGAGCAGCAACCCGGCGCGCAGGTGGAGCTGGACGTTGACGCCCATGATCGCCATGAGTGCGTACGGGTTGTCGTAGTTGGGGGCGAGGCCGCGCGAGACGCGCCGGGCCATCGGGATGGTGAGCAGCATCAGCAGCACGGGCCACGGCAAGGCACCCACCGCCACGCCAGCGATGAGCACCACGAACGCCGCGATCACGGCCGCGTTGTAGCCACCGATGACGGCCTTCGGCGAGAACCGCACGGGCAGGGTCCGCTTGCCGGCATGGGCGTCGCCGCGCCGATCCGGGATCTCGTTGACGTAGAGGATGAGGGCCACCAGCAGGGCGATCGGCACGGACGCCACGAACGGCTCCCATGACAGCGCGCCGCGCGTCTGGACGACATAGGCACCCAGCAGCATCAGCGGCCCGAACCCGACCGCCACCGCGATCTCACCAAGACCGCGATAGACGAACTTGAGCGGCGGCGCCGTGTAGCCGAGGCTGACCACGAACCCGATGACGCCGATGGCGAGCAGCGCCGTCGAACCATGCGTCGCCAGCAGGATCAGCCCGATCACGCCGGCCGCCGCGTAGCAGATCGTCGAGATGCTGGCCATCTGTCGCAGGGAGACCAGACCGTACTGGATCACCCGGGATCCGCCACTGAACTGCGTGGGCGTGACGTTCGCGTCGTCGGCGCCGGACATCGTGTCGAACACGTCGTTCGCGACGTTGAGCCCGAGTTGCACGAACGACGCGCCGATGATGGTCAGCGCTGCAGCCACAAGGTCGAACGACCCCGTGCGGGCCGCGATAAGGATGCCCAGCAGGACCGGCACGATCGTGGCGGTCAAGAACGGCAGACGGGTGGTGCGCAGCACCAGGAACCCGAGCGAGAGCCGTGGCTTGACCGGTGTCCCGCGTTCGGCCGAGAGCGCATCGAAGTACTTGCGCGACTGGCCGACCGACCGCTCGGAATATTCGAAGAACGGGACTTCGGCCTCGTCCCAGCCCCAGGCCTTGTCGGCGGTCATCGTCACCACGCCGTCGGCGACGCTGCCGGAACCCCACGCGGTCACGTGGCGGCGCTCGTCGTAGCCGTAGCCCGGTTGCGGCCGGATATGCGAGCCCGTCAGCGAGATCGCGCCGCTGGCCGGAAGGGCCATGCCCGCCGGCGCGGCAAAGCGTGCCTCGAGGCTGGCGGGGTCGATGGTCGCCTCGACGGCGACGCTCACCGGGTAGCCGGCGTCGTCGACCCAGGTCGCGATCTGGAAGGGGTACGTGGCGAGCTTGTCGAGCGCCGTACGCGCGTCGAGCGCTGGTGTGCTGCCCATCACGCGGCCGCCGTTTCGATGTCGATGTCAGTGACCGCCGGCACTGTCGATGCCCCGCCGTCGCTCCAGTACAGGACCCGTCGCGGCGTGATCTCGATCAGCGCGCGCTCGAAGAAGAGCGGCAGGGCCACCCGAGCCTTCAGGAAGTAGACGATCGACGGCTCCTTGGCCTCCCAGATGGGAAGCAGCCGCTCCCAGCCGCCGTGCGGGTCGTCCTCGATGATGCGGGCGTCGCCCTGGACCGTGACCCGGTCGACCCGCCCGCCGACCGAGACCGGATCAGTGATCGAGACGGAGACCTTCGGGTTCGCCCGGATGTGCTCGAGCTTGCGGCTGAACAGCGTCGACGACGTCATGTAGATGCGCTCGCCGTCCCACAGAGGGATGAGCGGATACGTGACGGGTCGGCCGCGCTCGTCGACGACGGTCAGCTCGCCGACGAGCGCCGCGTCCAACAGCTCCTGGACCGGTTTCGGGATGATCGCCATGACTGCGGCTCCTGGGGTTCCGGGGACCCGGGTCGGGTCCGCTGCATCTTGTGCTACCGCACTGTAGCACGTTTCCAATGACGTGCAGACCGGGTCGCGACGCGGCCTCTGGAGGACTCGGCGGACCGCCGTCCCACTGCGGTACCATGCGCGCCCATGCCCGACACCCCCGTGTCGTCGGGCGCGCCCGCCCCCGACGCGCCCGGCACGACCCCGCTCATCTCTGCCCGCGGCCTCACCAAGCGATTCGGTGCGTTCACGGCCGTGGATGCGATCGATTTCGACGTCGCGCCCGGCGAATCGTTCGGCTTCCTCGGTCCCAACGGGGCCGGCAAGACCTCGACGATGCGGATGATCGGCTGCGTCTCGCCGGTGACCGCAGGTACGCTCACCGTGATGGGCCTGGATCCCGCCGTCGCCGGGCCGGTGATCCGCGGCCGCCTGGGCGTCGTCCCGCAGCAGGACACCCTCGACACCGAACTCACCGTGCGCGAGAACCTGGTGATCTACGGCCGCTATTTCGGCCTGAGCCGGGCCGACGTCGGCAAACGGGCTGACGAGCTGCTGGAGTTCGCGCAGCTCACCGAACGCGCCAACGACCAGGTCGAGCCCCTCTCGGGTGGCATGAAGCGGCGGCTGACGATCGCCCGCTCGCTCATCAATGAACCTGAGGTCCTGCTCCTCGACGAGCCGACCACCGGTCTGGACCCGCAGGCGCGCCACCTGCTGTGGGATCGCCTCTATCGGCTCAAGCAGCGCGGCGTGACGCTGGTCCTCACCACGCATTACATGGACGAGGCCGAGCAGCTGTGCGACCGGCTGGTCGTCATGGACAAGGCGAAGATCGTGGCCGAAGGCAGCCCGCGCTCGTTGATCGAGCAGTACTCGACGCGCGAGGTCACCGAGCTGCGGTTCAAGCCGGGGGTCGCCGAGACGCTCGACGGCAAGCTTGACGGGATCGCCGAGCGGATCGAACACCTGCCCGATCGCGTCCTGCTCTATAGCGATGACGGTGAGGCGGCCACGGCGGCCGTTCATCAGCGTGGTCTCGAACCCGAGACGGTCCTGGTTCGCCGGTCCTCGCTCGAGGACGTCTTCCTGCGGCTCACCGGGCGCTCGCTGGTCGACTGATGGCGGTCATGGTTCGCTCATCCTCGCCGATCCTGCGGGTGGTCGAGCACCGCTACCTCCAGTACAAGCGCACGTTTCGCGCCAGCATCTTCAGCTCGTTCCTGTCGCCGGTCCTGTTCCTGGCCGCGATGGGGCTGGGGCTGGGCTCGTACGTCGACAAGTCGGGATCGGCCGCGCTTGGTGGCGTGAGCTATCTCGCCTATCTTGCGCCGGGCCTGCTGGCCGCCACCGCGATGCAGGCGGCCGCCTTCGAGGGCACGTTCCCGATCATGAGCGGGCTCGTCTGGACGAAGACGTTCCATGCCATGTATGCGAGCCCCATCTCGCCACGCGACATCGCCATCGGCAACCTCATCTGGATGGGCGTCCGGCTGACGCTCATCGCCACGGTCTTCACGATCGTGATCATCCTGTTCGGCGTGGCAGCCTCGCCCGAGGTGGTGCTGGCGATCCCTGCCGCGGTCCTGACCGGTCTGGCCTTCGCGGCGCCGATCGCGGCGTTCGCGGCGACGCAATACACGCCCGACAAGTTCAGCGCGATCTTCCGGTTCGGGATCACACCGCTGTTCCTGCTGTCCGGCACGTTCTACCCGCTCGAATCGCTCCCGTCCTTCATCCAGCCGTTGGCCTGGCTGACGCCCCTTTACCACGGCGTGGCGCTCACCCGCGGTCTGGCGCTTGGGACCGTGGGCCAGCAGCCGCTGGCGATGCTCGTCCATCTGACGGTGCTGGTCGTCGTCGTGCTCGCCGGGTCCTGGGCGATGGTCCGGAACGTCGAGCGGCGGATGGTCAAGTGATGCTCGCTGCCCGCATCACCCCGCTGTTCCTCATCGGGAGCCGCCGGTCGGCGCGGCTGATCGAACGAAACCTGTACGTCTACCGGCACGGCTGGCTGATCATCCTGTCGGGCTTCTTCGAACCGCTCTTCTATCTGCTCGGCATCGGCTTCGGGCTCGGGTCCCTCATCGGGACGCTGACGGGGCCGGCCGGCCAGCCGATCAGCTACCAGGCGTTCGTGGCGCCGGCGCTCCTCGCGAGCGCGGCGATGAACGGGGCGATCGCCGAGAGCACGTTCAACTTCTTCTTCAAGCTCAACTACAACAAGACCTTCACGTCGATCCTGGCGACACCGCTGTCGGCCGGCGACATCGCCGTTGGTGAACTCGGCTGGGCGCTGATCCGCGGCGGGCTGTACGCCATCGGGTTCCTCGGCGTGATGGTCCTCCTGGGTCTCGTGGGTTCGCCGTGGGTCCTGCTCGCGGTCCCGGCGTCGCTGCTCGTCGGGTTCGCGTTCGGCGCCGTCGGGATGGCCGCCACGTCGTTCATGAAGACCTGGCAGGACTTCGATCTGATCCAGCTGGTCGTCCTGCCGATGTTCCTGTTCTCGGGCACGTTCTATCCGGTCGAGACGTATCCCGAGGCCCTCCGGATCGTGGTCCAGCTGACGCCGCTCTACCAGGGCGTCGACCTGATCCGCTCGCTCTCGATCGGGTACATCTCGCCGATCCTGCTGTTCCATGTCGCCTACCTGGCGATCATGGGGCTGGTGGGGCTCGCGGTGACCTCGCGTCGGCTCGACGTCCTGTTGCTCAAGTAGGTCCGGCGCAGACCCGCGTGACTGATCGGGTCGCCCTCGCGGCGCTGACCGCCGAGATCGTCGACTGTCGGCGCTGCCCACGGCTCGTCGAATGGCGCGAACGCGTCGCCCGCGAGAAGACCGCCCGGTTCCGCGACGAGACCTACTGGGGCCGACCGCTGCCCGGGTTCGGTGATCCGGACGCGCGAATCCTGTTGCTCGGGCTGGCGCCGGCGGCGCATGGCGGCAATCGGACCGGCCGGGTGTTCACCGGTGACCGGTCAGGCGATTTCCTGTGGGCGGCGATGCATCGCGCGGGTCTCGCGGATCGTCCTTCGAGCCAGCGGGCGGATGACGGACTGACCCTGATCGACACCTACATCGCGGCCGCGGTCCGCTGTGCGCCGCCGCTCAACAAGCCCACGAACCTCGAGCGCGATGCGTGCGCCCCGTTCCTTGCCCGCGAGCTCGCGCTGCTCAGCGAGGTCCGGGTGGTCGTAGCGCTCGGGCAGTTCGGCTGGGATGCGGCGCTGCGCTCAGTCGCGGCCCAAGGTCACGTCGCCCGTCCGAAGCCCCGGTTCGGCCACCTCGCTGAGGCCGCGGTCGGTCCCTGGACGCTGCTCGGCTCCTACCACCCGAGCCAGCAGAACACCTTCACCGGCCGGTTGACGCCTGCCATGTTCGACGCCGTCCTGGAGCGCGCGAACGAGATCGCCCGGCGCTAAGGATTCGACACCGAACCTCGGCCGCACCTTGACGTTGCACCCCGCACGATCGGGGCCATGCGCACGTTCTTCCTTGTGACGCCACCGAACGATGGCGATCGGGCGGCCGACCGGCCACCCGTCCACCACAGCACGGGAGTTCACGATGCGCAAGATCGGCTTCGTCGGGATCCTCAGTTCAGCCCTCATGCTCGGTGCGGTCGCCGGCGTCATGGCGCCGGCTGCCCTCACCCTCGCCGCCTCGACCACGACCACGAACCACGTCTGGGTCGCCACGACGGCCTCTGCGTCACCGCATTCCGCGGCCCGACTGACCACGTCGTCGGGGTACACCTCCGGATCGTTCAAGGTCCACGTGACCGGCGTGACGAAGGGCCAGGTCGTGACCGCCAAGCTCGTGGCCCGACTCTCGACGGGCAAGCTGGCGATCATCGCCCGACGCACGATCACCATCGCGACGACGAAGGGTCACGCGACCTTCACCGTGACCCTCACGAAGGCCGAGGCCAAGCGGATCAAGACCGATCTCGGCGCCTCGGACAAGCTGGAACTCGTCGTCCGCATCGGGACAGACCGGATGGTCGCGATGTTCGCCGCCGCCTGAACGGACCACGTCGTTCGGATCGGCCGCTCCAGGGCCAGCACCCGATGGAGCGGCCGATCGGCGCGACCGACGCTCGACCGATCGACCTGATGCCATGACCCTGATCCTCGAGGAAGGGCCGCAGATCGCCGCCCTCGTCGCGGCCGCCCAGGCGGGTGACCCCGATGCGCTGACGGCGATCTATCGCGCGTTCGCGCCGCGCGTCTTCCGCTACATCGCGTTTCGGGTCGGAGCGTCGGGCGAGGCCGACGACCTGACCCAGCAGTCGTTCCTCAAGATGATCGAGGCGCTGCCGCGTTATCAGGACCGCGGCCTCCCATTCGGGGCCTGGCTCTTCCGGATCGTCCGCAATACCGTCATCGACTTCGAGCGTGCACGGCGCGAGCCGCTCGCGCTCGACGATCCGACGCTGGTCATCGTCGATCGATCGGCGCTCGCGGATCAGCGATCCGCCGAGGACCGCGCGGTCCTGGAGCTTGCCCTGGCATCGCTCACGAAGGATCAGCGCGACGTGGTGGCGTGCCGGTTCTTCGCGGACCTCTCCGTGGCTGAGACCGGACGCCTCATGGACCGCGGACCTGCGACGGTCCGGACGTTGCAGGCACGGGCGCTCGCGGCTCTTCGACGGGTGATGCGAGCCGATGACGCGACCGCCACGGGACGGGTCGCGCGGGGGGACGTCGCCGACGCAGTGGTCCGACGTCAGATCCAACCCGGGTTCGATGGGGTGCGCTCGCGTCCCATCGGCGCCCGCGCCGTCCGAGGAGCGCGGCGATGAGACTTCGACCGACGCACTGCGCCGACGAGCCACCGGACGACGGCGTGCTGGCGGAGACCATCCGCGCCTTGGCGCGCGAGCGGTACTCGCCACCCGCGGATCGGCTCGACATCGGCGAGGCCAGCATCCGGGCGGCATTCCTGACGGCGCGGACGTCGCACTCGGGACCGCGTGGGGAGCGAACGCCGCCGCCCCGGCCGCTCAGGGATCTGCGCCGGTTCGTGCGAGTCTGGTCGCGGGCCGTGGTCCTGGCACCCGCGTTGCTCGTCATCCTCGTCATGGGCACCGTGCTCGCCTCGACCGAATCCGCCCCCGGGCATCCACTCTTCGCTGCACGTCTCGCGGTCGAACAGGCACTCCTGCCGCAGCACTCCACGGCCGCGCGGCTCGCCGCCGAGCTGGATCGGCTGGATCGCCGGGTGACCGAGGCGGCGGCCGCTACCGGCGATGTCGATGCGACCCGCGAGGCTACCGAGGCCTACCGGGAGACCCTCGGCGAGGTGGTCGATCTCGTCCGCGCCGAACCCGCGCAGCGGGGACTCGTCGAACGTGCGCTCGACGGTCAGATCACCGAACTGCGAGCCCTTGCCGCCAGGAGCGATGCTGCATCAAAGGCGAGCCTCGGGTCGGCCGCCGACGCCGCATCCAGCGCGGAGCACGCCCTCTCGGATCACGGCCCCGGGCGCCGTCACGACACCCATCGCCGGACCACTGGTTCCAGCGGCCACGAAACGATCGAACCCACGCCGGCGCCGCCTTCGGAGTAGGGGACAGCACCCGTCGCGGGCCATCCAGCCGTCGTGGCGGCGCCTCTCGTAGACTTCCGGCTGCATGGCAACCACCGAACAAGACTTCTACGTGGTCCTCGGCGTCGAGCGCGCAGCGTCTGACGCCGAGATCAAGCGCGCGTTCCGCAAGCTCGCGCAGCAATGGCACCCCGACGTCAATACGGAACCGGGCGCCCAGGAGCGCTTCAAGGAGATCAACGAGGCGTACCAGGTCCTGTCCGATCCCGAGCGGCGTCAGCGCTACGACCAGTTCGGTCGGGCCGGGGTGGATGGCGCCGCCGCCGGCGGCCCAGGCTTCGAGGGTTTCGGCGGCTTCAATGACATCTTTGATGCGTTCTTCGGTGGCGCGGGTCGCAGCGGCGCGGCGCGGCGCGGACGACCGCAGCCCGGTGCCGACCTGCGCTACGACCTGCGCATCACCTTCGAGGAGGCCGTCAAGGGGACGGAGAAGGAGATCGAGTTCCGCGTCCTCCAGCGCTGCGAGACGTGCAGCGGCACCGGCGCCAAAGAAGGGACGAAGCCCATCACCTGCCCGCAGTGCCAGGGTCGTGGCGAGGTCCGCAGCCTGCGCCAGACGATGCTCGGCCAGATGGAGAGCATCAGCGCCTGTCCGCGCTGCAAGGGCGAGGGCAAGATCATCGAAACGCCGTGCGAGACGTGCAAGGGCGACGGCCGGACCGAGCGCAAGCGCACGCTCCGGGTGACGATCCCCGCCGGCATCGACGAAGGCCATCAGATCCGCCTCTCGAACGAGGGCGAGACGGGGCCGCGCGGCGGTCCAGCCGGGAGCCTCTATATCGCGGTCCACGTGACCGCCCACCCGACCCTCAAGCGTGACGGCACCGA
The DNA here is from genome assembly GCA_038327765.1 of Candidatus Limnocylindrales bacterium. Lineage (GTDB taxonomy): Bacteria > Chloroflexota > Limnocylindria > Limnocylindrales > CSP1-4 > SPCO01. The sequence goes on from JBBQLI010000020.1 coordinate 10,442, forward strand.
GCTCTACTACGAGGCGGCGGTCTCGATCGCGCAGGCGGCGCTCGGGACGCGGCTCATGGTCCCCACCATCGACGGCGAGGAGGAGGTCGAGATCAAGGCAGGCACGCAGCCCGAGACGGAGATCCGCCTCCGCGGCAAGGGTGTGCCGCACCTGCGACGCACCGGTTCGCGCGGCGATCTCCACGTCCTCGTCAACGTGGTGGTCCCGACGAAACTGACGAAGAAGCAGCGCGAGCTGCTCCACCAGTACGCCGAGGAGGCAGGAGAGTCCGTCACGGCCGGCGGTCTGCGCGAAAAGCTCGGCCTAGGGTGAGCGAGCGCGACGCCTGGCTGGAGCTCGCGGTCGAGGCCGACGTGGAGGCCGTGGAAGCCGTGAGCGAGATCCTCGGACGGTTCGCTCCCGGTGGGACCGCCGTCGAGCCCGCGTACGACCTGGTGGACGAAGGTCTGGGCGCCCGGATCGACCCCACGCGGCCGGCCACGGTCCGCGCCTATCTGCCGGCCCGGGACCCGGCCGCGGTCGAGCGGGCCATCGCCGACGCGTCCATCGCCCTCGGTCATCTCCAGGCATTCGGTCTGCGGCCCATCGGCGCGCTCCAGACCCGACTCGTCCACGAAGCGGACTGGGCCGACGCCTGGAAGGCGTACTTCCCGGTGATGCGCATCGGGCGGCGCATCGTGATCCGGCCCACGTGGCGACGTCATCGCCGCGCGCCGGATGACGTCGTCCTGGCCCTGGACCCGGGGATGGCGTTCGGGACGGGGCTCCACCCGACGACCCGTCTCTGCCTGGCGCTGACCGAGGCGATCGCCGACCGTGGTGTCCTCGATGGCGCGCGCGTCCTCGATGTGGGCTGTGGCTCGGGGATCCTGGCCATCGCCGCGCTCCGACTCGGGGCGCTGCGGGCGGTCGGCGTCGACACGGACCCGATCGCCATCGAAGCCACGACCGCCAATGCGCGCCGCAACGGATTGGCTCGACGCGTGCGCGCGCGAGTGGGGAGCCTCCCCAGCGGAGATGTGCCGTTCGATGTCGTGCTCGCGAACCTGATCGCGGGCGTCCTGGTGCCGCTGGCCGGTCCACTCCATGATGAACTGCGACCGGGCGGGGTCATCGTGGCGTCCGGGATCTTCATCGATCGCGAAGGCGACGTTCGCGCAGCGTTCGAGGCCGTCGGTCTGGTCGTGGACGAGCGCAGCGCCGAGGGGGACTGGGTGGCGCTCGAAGCGCACCGGACCGCCTGACCCGACGACGCTGCTACGATCGGCGACGATGCCCGTGAACCTGCTCCCGATCCTCCTGATCGTGCACATCTCGCTCGCGATCGGGCTCTTCGTGCCGTCGATCCTGTTGCCCTTCGCGCTGCGCACGCGACGCGCGACGGTGGAGTCCGGCCATCCCGTGGTGCATGGTCTGCTCTGGGCGCAGACCCATGGCACGCTCGTGATGGGCGCCGGTCTTGCGCTGACGGGGGTCACACTGATCGCGGTGCTCGGCCCGACGATGCTCAAGCAGACGTGGCTGCTCGTGGCGCTCGCGATCTACTTCGTGAACCTCGCCATCGCGTTCTTCATCCAGCGGCCGAACCTGCGCCGGCTGGTCGGGGTGCGGGCCGCGGCCGACGACGCGATCTGGCTGGACCGCGCGAAGCGGCAGCGCTACGTGTCGTACCTGATGGCTGGCCTGGTCGGGACGATCGGGTTCCTGATGAGCTCGAAACCGGTGCTCTGGTGAGCGCGGACCGGGCGGGAGCCTCGACGGCGGATTGCATCTTCTGCCGGATCGCGGCGGGCGAGATCCCGACCACGCGGCTCCACGACGACGAGCACGTGATCGCCTTCCGCGACATCGCGCCACGAGCGCCCACGCACATCCTCGTGATCCCGCGCGAACACATCGCGTCTGCGGCTGACCTGACCGACGCTGACTCGCCGCTGCTCGGGCGGCTGTTCGCCGTGACCGCCGAACTGGCACGCACCGAGGGCATCGCCGACGCGGGTTATCGCGTGATCACGAACGTGGGCCACTGGGGCGGCCAGACCGTCGATCACCTGCACTTCCATCTGATGGGCGGCCGACCCTTCGAATGGCCGCCCGGATGAGACGCCTCAGCCGGGGCCGGACGATCCGGTCACGTAGCGCGGGTGCGGCCGCGTCGATCGCGCTCATCGCGGTCCTCGTCGTCGGGTGCGCAGCGAGCGACGGACCCCACGCGACGTTCCCATCGACGACGCTCGGACCCAGCATCCCGGTCTCGGCCGCGGTCGATGTCGGGTTGACCAAGGCAGCCATCGTCGCCGCACTTGCCGCCCATTCGCTCACGATGAGCGAGGTGCAGACCCCGTATCGCCCGGCCGAGGCGCCGTTGCTGGCCAGCGCCCCGAAGCAGGTCTACCAGGTCCTGCTCCAGGCCGATCCCGACAAGGGGTTCATCGGCGTCTATGACTTCGGTGGACCGGCTGCGGCGGCCTCGGCCGCGACCGAGCAGCAGCAATACCTGGCCACGGGTTCCGGTCGGGTCCAGACCCCGCAGGGCACGGTCCACGTCATCCGCCTGGTCGGGAACACCGTCGTCCTGTACGACTGGCTGCCAGGTGCCGCCATCGACACGGCCACGCCCGATATCCAGACCGCGCTCGAGACGGTCGGGATCGGCTACCTGGTCGCGAACTAGCGATCAGTCGGGCGCCGGGGACCCGCCTCGGTCGGCCGTCATCAGTCCGTGGTCGTCGTGGGGAGCGGCGTGTCGGCGACCGCCCACGTGCGAACCGGCTGCCGCCGGATCTTGAGCGTGTGGGTCCGCGGAAAATCGTCGTCCGGCCAGAGCCGCCAGGCCGCGATCCGCTGGTTCGGTCCAAGGGTCGCATTCGCGGCCTTCACCGCGCCATCGATCCGGGCGCGGATGGCGGCAGGGTCGGGTTCGACGGTGGCTGTCGTCGCGGCCGGTGGCAGACCCGTGTTCGAGCCAAGGACGACCGCCTCGATCCGGCCCGGTCGTGTCTCCAGGACCACCGAATCACGGATGCCCGCGACGCGCAGCGCATTTTCGATGTCTTCCGGATAGACGTTGAACCCGTTCGGCAGCACGATGATGTCCTTGGTCCGGCCGGACAGGATCAGACGGCCGTCGTCGTCGAGATGGCCGATGTCTCCGGTGCGGTACCAGCGGTCGGTGGTGAAGGCGGCGGCCGTCGCGGCGGGATCCTGCCAATAGCCGGTGAACACGGTGCGGCCGCGGAACTGGATCTCCCCATCGGAGGCGAGCCGCATCTCGATGCCTTCGGGCGCCCGTCCGACCGTGCCCGGTCCATGATCCTGGAACGTGGTCGCGGTCCCGGTGCCGGTCTCGGTGGCGCCGTAGCCCTGGAGGACCGTCACGCCCAGGTCCTCCCACGACTGCTGGAGGGCCGGCGGGAGGAACGCACCCGACGATACGAACAGCCGGAAATGACCGCCGAGCTGCGCATGCACACTGGCGAAGATCCGGCGGCGGACGGCCATCGGGAGGTGCCGGGCGATGCGGCGGACTCGGTCGAAGGTGGCCGTTCGGCCGCGCCGGTCGACCTCGCGTTCGATGGCGCTCCAGAACAGGTCGAGCACCTGGGGTACCACGACCATCGACGTCACCCGGTGCTCGCGCAGTGCATCGAAGATCACGCGTGGGTTTCGGCTGCGGACGTAGAGGATGTCGGCACCGACATCGAGCGCGTACCAGAGCCCGACCGCCTGCTCGAGCAGGTGCGAGAGCGGCAGCAGCGACACGATGCGGTGGTGCATCGGGGGGATGATCCGATGGAACGTTTCGATCGAGGCGACCACGTTGGCGTGGCTGAGGGTCACGCCCTTGGGGGTGCCGGTGGTGCCCGAGGTGAAGATCAGTTCGAAGGTTTCGTCCGCGGTCGGGGAGGCCCAGGCGGCCTGGAGCGTCAGCCAGTCCTCGGGGAATGTGGCGTCGGTGGCATCCGGCTCGGCGCACAGCGCGTCGACGGTCGTGGTCGGAAAACGATCGAGACCGGCGTCGCGGGGATCCGGCGCGTCGCGACCGGTGCCAAGGATCAGATGCCGGGCACCCGACGCTCGGACGATCCCCTCAACGGCGTCGGCCGCCATGCGCAGGTCCAGCGGCACCAGGACGAGCCGGGCGCGCATCGCCCCGTAATAGGCGGCCGCGAGCTCAGGCATCGACGGCGACCAGGTCAGGATCCGATCGCCCGGCTGCAGGCCGAGCGCCCGCAGCCGCCACGCCGCGATGCGCGAGCGTCGATCGAGTTCGCGGAAGCTCCAGTGGGTCGTGCTCCCGTCGTCGTGGCGCAGCCCGAGCGCGTCGCGGTCGCCGTAGCGGATCACAGCGCCGTCGAACAGATCCAGCAGGGTCGTCATCGCCGCTCAGGGTAGCGGCCGGGTCGCGTGGGCGCGGCGGGTACGGGGTGCCCACGGCGGGCTGGCGGCGGTCGCGCGCAGCGGTCGACGCACCCGGCGTAAGCGCCGGATACGTTGCGGTCGCGCCCGGCGTACGTGGCGGATATGCGGCGGTCGCCACGATGCGTAAGCGCCGGATACGTGGCGGTCGCGCCCGGCGTACGTGGCGGATATGCGGCGGTCGCCACGATACGTGGCGTGGATGGACGTCGCGTGGGCCGCGCCCTGCGAGCCCTTCGGATACGGGCCGATCGCCGGCAGGAAGACGTGGCCGCGACGGCCGGCGTGTCCCGCCAGCTCGTGACGAAGGTGGAATCCGGTGCGATCGCTGACGTCCAGCTCGAGAGCATCGAACGGATCGCGGCGGCTGTGGGCGCCGACCTCGACCTGCGCGTTCGATGGCACGGCGAAGGCCTCGACCGTCTGGTCGATGCGGCACACGCGGGCCTGGTCGAACAGGTCGTGTCGTTGCTCTCGTCCCTCGGTTGGGAGACCGCCGTCGAAGTCTCGTTCGCGATCCGAGGCGAGCGCGGATCGGTCGATGTGATGGGTCTTCGCCGGGACGGGGCGGTCGTCCTGATCGTCGAGGTCAAATCCGTCGTCCCGGACGCCGGAGGGATGCTGTCGACGCTCGATCGAAAGGCACGACTCGCGCCCGAGATCGCGCGGCAGCTCGGCTGGCCCTGCGCGCACGTGTCGCGGTTGCTGGTTGTCGGCGACTCGACGACCACCCGGCGCCGGGTGACACTGCTGGCGTCAAGCTTCGCGGCGGCCCTGCCGCTTCGTGGCTGGGAGGTGAAGCGTTGGCTTCGCGAGCCACGAGGCGTCCTTGCCGGCATCCTGTTTCTCCCATTCGCCACCCGTGGCGGCGTTAGATCGCGCGTGACAGGCCGACAGCGGGTCAGGCGGCGGAGTTCGTCCCAAACAAGGCGTTAGTGCCATCGGGCGTGGCGCTCGGGGAGACCTGGGTCGCGGACCCGTGCTTGCGCCACCGCGAGTGGCATATGGGCAAATCGGCCGGCTCGGATCGGCAAATCGGCCGAACCAGCCCGAGCCCGGCACGGATCGGGAGATCGAGTCTGGGGCACGCAACGGAAACCCCGGCACAGGCCGCTTCCGTGGGCACCGGGCCACGCGCCGACGACACCCCAGCGGGGTTTGACCGACCTCGGACCCTCGGGTAGACTCCGGCGGCTCCGGCGGACTGCCACCGGCGCACGCGTTCGGACCGGCTGGCCACGAGCCCGACGCGCGCACACGAATCCCGGCCTGGGGAGGTGAACACCGATTGGCTGAAGTCCGAGTGGGTGAGAACGAGACGTTCGAAAGCGCCCTGCGTCGCTTCAACAAGAAGATCCAGCAGAGCGGCATCCTCGCTGAAGCTCGCCGTCGCGAGCACTACGAGAAGCCCTCCGTGAAGCGCAAGCGCAAGGAAGCCAAGCGCAAGAAGAACGCCCGAACGCAGGTCGGCTGAGCGGGCATCCGCCCGACCCAGACCCTGCGGACCCGCGGGCGTTCCGGCGCGATGCCGATCGATCGGTCCACCAGCCGAGCGATCGTCCGACCCGCCGCCCGAGGTAGCCAGAACGGTGTCCCTTCGAGATCAGATCCAGTCCGACATCGCCGTCGCCATGCGCGGCGGTGATGCGCTGCGCCGCGACGTCCTGCGGATGGCGGTCAATGCCGCCTACACCGTGGAGAAGCGCCAGGGCAAGCCCCTCACCGACGATGAACTGCTGGCTGTCCTGACCCGCGAGGTCAAGACTCGACGCGAGTCCGTCGAGGCGTTTCGTGGCGCCGCGCGCGAGGACCTCGCGACCAAGGAGGAGGCCGAGATCGCCATCCTCCGCGAGTACCTTCCCGAGGCGCTCGGCGAGGCGGAGATCAAGGACCTCGTCAGCGAGGCCATCATGGCCACCGGTGCCACGACCCCGCGCGACCTTGGCAAGGTGATGGCATGGCTTTCGCCGCGGACCCGTGGCCGCGCCGACGGGAAGGTCGTCAGCGGGCTGGTCGCGGCCGCGCTCGTCCAGGCGGACCTCGCGGCCCACGACGGTGGCACGCACTGACGCCCGTGCAGACCGACCGACGCGGGCCCCAGGGCTGACCCCGCCATGCTGACCCAGCGTGTCGACGCCATCGCGCGGTTCACACGGAGCGACGCCACACGCCTCGGGATCGCGGCCGCGATCCTGGTCGTGGTGCTGACCGCGGTCCTCGCCGCGGACATCCTCCCCCAGCAGCCGATCTCAGCCACGGCCGGGCAACTGGCACGCAGCGACGTGGTCGCGCCGCGGACGATCGACTTCGAGAGCGTGACCCAGACGGCCGCCGCCAGGACCGCGGCACGGGCCGCCGTCCTGCCCCAGTACGACTTCACGACGGACAACGCGATCGCCGTCGCTGACGCCCAGCAGGTCGCCCTGGAACGCCGCGTGGCCGCCATCGATGCCGCCTTCGCGGCCGATCTGACCGATATCCAGCGCAGGTCGCTGCTCGCGACGGCAGTGAGCGATGTCTCCGACACGGCCCGCGCCACGCTCGTGGACCTGAAGCCAGGCGACTGGCCCACGGTCCGGACCGAGTCGGCTCGCGTGCTCGACGCGCTCGAACGCGCCGAGCTGCGCGATACCGCCGTCGACGAGACGCGCACTCGACTCGCCGGGCTGATGGCGGGTGGCCTCGATCCTTCCCAGCGCGCGCTGGCGGCGGCGCTGATCAGCCCGCTGGTCGTCCCCAATTCGTCCCTCGATGCGGCGCTGACGGCGCAGGCCCAGGCCAAGGCAGCCGCTGACGTCACGCCGATCGTCGTTCACATCCTCCAGGGCGAGACGATCGTCCGCAGCGGCGACCTGATCACCGACGCCGCGGTCGAGAAGATCGAGGCGCTCGGTCTCGGCACCGCCTCCGGCGCGGACTTCGCCAGCCTTGGCGGTTGGTTCATCCTCGCGACGCTCGTCGTCGTGATGCTGTTCAGCTGGCTGTGGCGCTTCCGTCCCGGTCTCTGGCACCGCAACAATGCGCTCGTCCTGACCGGACTCCTTCTTGCGGGCGCGACCGTGGCGCTGAAGATCACGGCCGGCCGCTCGATCCTCCAGTTCTTCCTGCCGACCGCCGCCATCGGGATGCTGCTGGCGGTCCTGCTGGACGCGTCGCTGGCGGTGGTCGTGATGGCGCTCGTTGCGATCATCGGAGGGGCCGTGAATGGCGGCTCGCTCGAGTTCACCGCCTATGTGTTCCTTGGCGGGATGGCCGGGATCGTGGCCATCCGCCGCGGTGACCGACTGCAGGTCTTCGTCCAGGCTGCGATCGCCGTCGCGATGGTCAATGCGGCCGTGGTCACGATCTTCTCGCTGCTCGGCGCACGCGACCTGCGTGGCGTGATCGAGCTGTGGTTCGCCGGCGCCGCGTCAGCCGCCGGCTCGGGCATCGCCGCGGTCGGGTCGTTCGCGGTCCTCGGCTCGGTATTCGGGATCATCACGGTCTTCCAGCTGCTGGAACTCGCGAACCCATCGCAGCCGCTGCTCCGACGGCTGCTCGTGGAGACGCCCGGCACGTATCACCACTCGCTGATGGTCGGGAACCTGGCCGAACGGGCGGCCGAGGCGATCGGTGCGGATCCGCTGGTGACCCGCGTCGCGGCGTATTACCACGACATCGGCAAGCTCGCGAACCCGCTGGCCTTCATCGAGAATCAGGCTGGCGGCGAGAACATCCACGACCAGCTCGAACCCGACGTCAGCGCCCAGGTGCTCAAGCAGCACGTCGCGGACGGCATCGATCTCGCCTACAAGAGTCGACTCCCGAAGTCGCTCATCGCGTACATCCCGCAGCACCACGGGACGGCGATCATGAGCTACTTCTTCGCGAAGGCGAAGGAGCACGCCGCGGAGCCGTATGGCGGCGTCGGCACCACGGAAGGCGCCAAGGCCGCAGCCATGGTGGACGCGCGCGGGTTCCGCCATGCCGGCCCCAAGCCGCAGACCCGGGAAGCGGCGCTGATCATGATGGCCGACGGCGTCGAAGCGTCCGTGCGCTCGCTGTCGGCCCGCGACGAACCGGCGATCCGCGCGATGGTCACGCGCATCATCGAGGAGCGCATCGCCGACGACCAATTCGACGAATGCGACATCACCCTGCGCGACCTGGACGTGATCCGCGAGGCGTTCGTGGGGCAGCTGCTCGGCATGTACCACACACGGATCGCGTATCCGCAGAGCGAGATCGTCGACCTCGAGTCGCGGCGCAACCAGGTCTCGTGACCCGCCCGCTCTACCTCGGGCCGTGGCGGGTGGATGTCGAGGTGCGCGATGGCGTCCGGTCGCCCCTGTCGGGCGCGGCGCTCGCGCGTGCGATCAAGGCTGCGCTCGACGCGACCGATGCACCCCGGCCGGCCTCGATCGGCCTGATCCTTTCCGACGACGCCGAACTTGCCGAGCTGAATGCCGTGCACATGGGCAAGGTAGGGCCCACGGATGTGCTGTCATTCCCGTTGCTGACCGGCCCCGAGGTGCGGTTCGCGCTGCCACCCGGGCGGCGGCAGCATCTCGGTGACATCGTGGTCTCCGTGGAGCGCGCCGCCGAGCAGGCGGAACACGGTCGCGGCGGACAGACCGGTGATGTCCGATGGTCAGCCGCTGACGAACTCCGGCTGCTCGTCACGCATGGCACGCTCCACATCATGGGCATGGACCACGCGGAACCCGCCGAGGAGACCGCGATGCGTGCACTGGAGCAGCGGCTGCTCGTGAAGTAGCCGATCCGGGGAGCCGCGACCACATCGCTGCTACCATCCGGGTCTGGCCCTCCCACCGACCGCGTCGGACCGGGAACGGGCCGTGTCGTGTTGTCCGCGGAGGGTCCGGTGAAGGTCGTGGTGGGTCTCGGGAACCCTGGCTCGCAGTACGCGGGCACGCGCCACAACACCGGCTGGCTGGTCGTGGACCGCGTCGCCGAGCGGGCCGGCTGGTCGGGCAAGGGCCGCCAGCGCGACGCCTCCAATGTCGCGATGGGCCGGTTCCGCGGCCTCGACCTGACGCTCGTCAAGCCGCTCACCTATATGAACGACTCCGGCTCCGCGGTGCGCAAGGTGATCGCGCGCGAACACGCGCCGTTGAGCGACGTCCTCATCGTCGCCGACGACTTCGCCATCCCGTTCGGCAAGCTGCGCTTCCGCGAGGGCGGCGGGCCGGGCGGCCACAACGGCCTGCGCTCGATCATCGACGAGCTCGGGACCGAGAAGTTCAGCCGCCTCCGGGTGGGTATCGGCGATCCCGGGCAGGCGGCGATCGACCACGTCCTCTCGAAATTCGAACCGGCCGAGCGTCAGCGGCTCGATGAGTTCCTCGATGCCGCCGCCGACGCCGTGGAGATGTGGGCCCGCGAGGGGACGAGCAAGGCATCGAACCGTTACAACACCTTCGAGCTGCGACCGGCGGACACCGACCGGCTGGCCCCCGCGGGTGAAGTCGACGGCCCGCCCGATGCCGAAGGGATCCGGCGCACGCGGACCGGCTGGCGACGCGTCCTGCCGCGCAAGGACGATATCGATGCCTGATCCCGCGGCGCCGATGCGCGGGAAGCGTGGCCGCGACCGGCGGATCGGCGAACGGATCACGAGCGACTTCGCCGCCCGCCACGCTCCGGTTGGTCCGGAGGACGAAGTCGATTTCGACATCGCCGATGCCGAAGCGCTGATCGACGACCATCGCGAGGCGACCGAGCGGGCCAGCCGTGGCCGCGCCGCAGGATCCGGTTCGGCGGCCACGACGGGCCCCCGACCCGCCCCGCGTCCGGATGCACGGACCGCGGATCGCCACCGCCTGCCCGATCTCTCGGCCCTGCCGCCACTGCTCGCCGGGACCGGCTCATTCGCGTCGTTGCGCGAGCGGCTTGGCTCCGCGACGGAGGACCCGCGCCGCGTCGGGCGGCACGTCGGGCTGGTCGCGGTCCCGCATGGCGCGAAGACGTATCTTGCCGCGGCCCTGGCTCTCGCCGCGACCGGCGAGCGCCTCGTCTGGATCGCGCGCGACTCGGAGATCGCGGACCGCGTCGCCGACGAGCTTCGAGCGTGGCTCGGCGATGCAGATGCTGTCGCCATCCTCGAGCCACGGACCGCCCTGGCCTACGAACGGAGTGAACTGGTCGCTGACGAGACAGCTGCCCGTGTCGCAGCGCTCGCCCAGTGGCGCGCGGGTCGGGCGCGCGTGCTGGTCGCCGGCGTCCAGGCGCTGCTCCAGCACACCCTGCCGCCCGCCGATCTGCCCGCCGAACCGCGCCACCTGAAGGCCGGGTCTCGGCTGCATCAGGAGACGCTCCTGCGCGACCTGTTCGACCTTGGCTATGTGCCCGTGACGGAGGTCGCCGGTCGTGGCGAGTTCGCGCGTCGTGGCGGCATCGTCGACATCTTCCCGCCATCGCTGCCGCTCCCGATCCGCGTGGAGTTCTTCGGCGATGAGGTGGATTCGCTGCGCGCATTCGACCCGACGGACCAGCGCACGGTCGGGATCATCACGGACGCGATCCTCCTGCCCGCCTCCGAATTCCTGCTGCCGAGTGGCGGGGCGGCAGCCATTCGCGCGCGCCTCGGCCGCGCGGCCGCGCGACTCCCAGAGCGACTGGCCACGGACCTGGCCCGCTTCGAAGGCGCCGCCGATGAGCTGCGCGGGACCCCGGTCGCCGGCGAGACCCGCGCCATGGTGGTGGGTGATGCGGCCGAGATCTGGGCCGCGTATCTCGCCCCGTCCACCGGCTTCGACCACGTCGACCCCGGCACGCTCCTCGTCCTGGACGAGCCCGGTGACATCGCTGAGGCGGCCGAGTTCCTGTGGCGCCAGGCCGATGAACGCCGGGTCGAACTGATCGCATCCGGGGAGCTGCCAAAGGACTGGCCGACCACCTATCTCCATCCGCGCGAGTGGAAGGGCCGGCTGGTCGGGTCGCGGACCCTCGAGCTCAGCTGGGAATCGGAGCCGGCCCACGATGCGGCGATGGCGTCCGGTGGCCGCTCATCGGGTGATGTCTTCGGCTGGCGCGAACCGGTCCTGCCGTTCGGGCGGGCAGCCGGGGTCGTGGATGCGGTGAACGCCTGGCGCGCGGACGACGCGCGGATCGTCCTCGCCTCGGACCAGGCCCCGCGGCTCGCGGAGCTGCTCGAGGAGGGCGGACATCCGGTCGGGATCGTTGAACGACCGGATGCACCGCCGCCTGGTGCGATCGCGCTCGTCGGCCGGAGCCTCAACGGCGGGTTCGTCGGCGGACCGGACGGGCTGGCGTTCGTCACCGATCGCGAACTGTTCGGCACGGTCCGCGTCCGTCGGCCGAAGGCGCTGCGCCGGGTCGTGCCACGCGACATCCTCGAGCGACTCGCCCCGGGCGATCTCGTCGTCCACATCGACCATGGCGTCGCCCGCTACGAGCAGATGCTGCGGCGCGGCGGCGAGGGCGAGGACCGCGACTACCTCGAACTCTCGTTCGCGGATGGCGACCGGATCTTCGTGCCCGTCGAGCAGATCGCACGGGTCACGCGCTACTCGGGCGGGGAGCGGCCACAGCTCTCACGGCTGGGTGGCGCCGAATGGCTGCGCGCCAAGCAGCGCGTGGCGAAGGCCGTCGCCGATCTCGCCGATGACCTCCTCGCGCTCTACGCGACGCGCGCGAACGCGGAAGGTCACGCCTTCTCGCCCGATACGCCCTGGCAATCGGAGATGGAGGCGAGCTTCCCGTACGAGGAGACCGTCGACCAGCTGCGCGCGACCGCCGAAGCGAAGGCCGACATGGAGCAGCGCCGCCCGATGGACCGGCTGATCGTCGGCGATGTCGGGTACGGCAAGACCGAGGTGGCGCTGCGCGCTGCGTTCAAGGCGACCCAGGACGGCAAGCAGGTCGCGGTGCTCGTGCCAACGACCGTCCTGGCGGCCCAGCACGACTCTACGTTCAGCCAGCGGTTCGCGGCGTTCCCGCTGGAAGTCCGGCTGCTGTCGCGGTTCGTGCCAGCCAAGGAACAGGCTGCCACGCTCGAAGGGCTGGCCGACGGGACGGTCGACATCGTCATCGGGACCCATCGGCTGCTGTCCAAGGACATCCGGTTCAAGGATCTGGGGCTCGTCGTCGTCGACGAGGAGCAGCGTTTCGGGGTAGCCGCGAAGGAACGCCTCAAGCAGCTCCGCCGAGAGGTTGACGTCCTGACCCTCTCCGCGACACCGATCCCCCGGACGCTCAACCTGGCCCTCGCCGGGATCCGCGACATGTCCGTCATCGAGACGCCGCCCGAGGACCGGCTGCCGATCCAGACCCGTGTCGCCGAGGCGTCCGCCGGACTGGTCCGTGACGCCGTCCTGCGTGAGCTGGATCGCGGTGGGCAGGTCTTCTACGTGCACAACCGCGTCGAGACGATCGAGGCACAGGCCGAGCAGCTCCGGCGGATGCTGCCGGACGCCCGGTTCGTGGTGGGGCACGGCCAGATGGGGGAGGGCGCGCTGGAGAAGGTGATGATCACGTTCGCGGCGGGCGAGGCCGACGTCCTCGTCTGCACGACGATCATCGAATCCGGGCTAGACATCCCCAACGCGAACACGATCATCATCGACCGCGCGGACACGCTCGGGCTGGCGCAGCTCTACCAGCTCCGCGGACGGGTGGGCCGGTCAGCGCGGCGCGCCTACGCCTATCTCCTGTATCGACGCCGCGAACGGTTGTCGGACGAGGCGCGCAAGCGGCTCCAGGCGATCTTCAATGCGTCGGAGCTGGGTGCCGGATTCCAGATCGCCCTGTCGGACCTGGAGATCCGCGGAGCCGGCAACATCCTCGGCGGCGAGCAGTCCGGGCACATGGCCGCCGTTGGGTTCGACCTCTACTCGCGGATGCTCGCCGACGCGGTCGAGACGCTCAAGGCGAAGCGTGACGGCCGCGACGCCGTCATCGAGGCGCCGCAGGCGGTCGTTGATCTGCCGATGGAGGCGCGTCTCCCCGACGAGTACGTGCCCGATCAGGCCCAGAAGCTCGAGCTCTACCGGCGCCTGGCGAAGGCGCGCACCCCCGGCGATCTGGCTGCGTTCCGGCAGGACGTCACGGACCGCTTCGGCGAGATGCCGCGTCAGGTCCAGCGCCTGATCGAGGTCGCGGAGCTGCGCATGACCGCGGAAGCCGCCGGGGTTTCCTCGATATCGCGCGAGGAAGGGATGCTGGTCTTCCGCTTCGGGGCCGGACTGTCGCGAGCGACCGCGATGCGCCTGCTCGGTGACGGCGGGCTGCCGGGCGTCAGGCCGGGCGATGTCACGTTCGCATCGAACCAGGTTCGCATCCGTGCCCCGCACCTGCCGACGAAGGCCTGGCAACTGACGCAGGCCGTCGTCGGCCGGCTTACCGCCGAGACCGCATGAGCGCCGCCGGCGTCCATCCGTTCACATTCCTTGCCGATGCCATCGAACCGGTCAACGCCCGCGAGCTCGGTGAACGCGCCCGCCGCGCCGAGGCGATGGGGTTCTATTCCCTGGTGCTTCCTGACCACCTGATCGAGCAGTTCGCGCCCGTCCCGGCGCTCGCGGTCATCGCGGCGGCTACCACAACGCTGCGTGTCGGGACCTTCGTGTTCAACAACGACCTGCGTCACCCAGCGGTGCTGGCCCAGGATCTCGCCTCGCTCGACGTGCTGTCGGGCGGCCGACTGGACGTCGCGATGGGTGCCGGCTGGAACAAGCCCGAATATGCCGCCGTCGGTCTGCCGTTCGACCCGGTCGGAGCGCGGATCGCGCGTCTCACCGAGGCCATCGCGGTCCTGAAGGGCTGCTTCGCAGACGGCCCGTTCAGCTTCGTCGGCGAGCACTACACGATCACGGACTACGACGGCCAGCCGAAGCCCGTCCAGCGGCCGCATCCGCGCCTGATGATCGGTGGCGGCGGGAAGCGCACGCTTTCGCTCGCCGGGCGGGAGGCGGACATCGTCGGTCTGGCGCCGCGGGTCATCGGCGATCAGCGCTCGGACCCGCGCAGCCTCACGTTCGCCGCCGCGGCCGAGAAGATCGACTGGGTTCGCGAGGCTGCCGGCGACCGCTTCGACGACCTCGTGATCAACATCTATCCGTCCGTCTGGCCGGTCACGGTCACAGACGATGCACGAGGCGAAGCGGCGAAGGTCGTCGATCACCTGCGCACCCGGACGGGGATCGAGATCACGGTCGACGAGGCGCTCGACTCGCCGCATCTGTTCATCGGCTCGATCGACGGCTTGGTGCAGAAGTTCCAGTCGCTGCGGGAGCGGCTGGGCATCAGCTCGATCCTGGTGGGCGGCGTCGATGATCTCGCGCCCGTCGTGGAGCGCCTCGCCGGAACGTGATCAGCGGAGTCGGGCGCGCGCGGGCCCCCCGCCGTCAGCCGCGAGTCTTGCCCATTTGCCATCCCCGGTGGCCGTAGCCAGCAGCGAGTTCAGCCCGGGTGCGACCCGCGCCGCTGCGGGTCCTGCCCACGTGACGGCTCAAGTGGCTGTACCCCGCCGCGAGTTCTTCCCATATGCCATCGGCGGTGGCCGTAGCCAGGTCGGGGAGGCCATCCGACCACGAAGTGCTCAGTTGACCAGCCCCAGAGGTCCCAGCCCGTGCACAGTTCGGGTGCGACTCGCTGGTCCTGCAGCCGCCCAAGGCAGGTTCTCCGGCGGTGCCGCACGCTACGGCCACCCCCGGTGGCATCTGGGAGAAGCGGTCGGGAGAAACGCCGGCGAGAAGCGATCGGGAGCAAGCGCCGGCGAGAGGACGCCGACGACAAGCCGTCTGCAGCGTGATGCAGCCGACGGGCATCAGCACAGACATGGAGCACCCGGCCGGAAAACGGTGCATATCGATCCGGCCACCATGACGCCGCCTGGCGCCCAACGCCGGCCGCGCCATCCCCTAGCGAAAGAAGCGCGGCAGGTAGCGGCGGTTGGCCTCCAGGAGCGCATCAAGCAGCGGCGCGGCGACGTCGTAGTCGGCCACGAGCGGGTTCGCTAGCAGGGCGCGCAGCGCCACCGTCCGGTCGCCGCTCAGCGACGCCTCGATGGCGAGCATCTCGTAGGCCTTCGCGGCCTGGACCAGGCCCAGCATCTCGGGCGCCAGCGGTTCGAGGGGGAGGGGATGGGCCCCGTCGCGGTCGATCCGGGCCGGGATCTCCACCACGGCCGAATCCGGCAGCCCAGGGAGCGCCCCGTCGTTGCGCACGTCGACGACCTGGATGTCGCCGGCACCGTCATGGAGCGACGCGATCAGCTGCGCGGCCGCCTCGCTGTAGTACGCACCACCGCGGTTTGCCAGGAGTGCCGGCTTTTCGGCCAGGCCCTGGTCCTTGTACATCTCGAGCAGGTCGTGCTCGATATCGATGACCTCCTGCGCCCGGGTCTTGCCCGCCCGCTGATCCTCGACCACCTGGCGTGTCTGGTAGTAGTAATGCAGGTAGTAGGACGGGATCGCACCCAGCGCCCGGACCAACGCGCCCGGCAGGCCCACGTGGTCGCCGACCGCGTCCGCATCCTGGGCGATCAGTTCCGGCAGTCGGTCCACGCCATCGACGCGGACCGCGCGCTCCCAGCTGAGGTGGTTGAGTCCCACGTGCTCGAGGGCCACGTGATCGGGTGAGACGCCGAACTGCTCGGCCATCCCGCGCTGGAGATTGATCGCCACGTTGCACAGTCCCAGCGCCCGATGCCCGGCATCGAGGAGGGCTTGACTCACGATGCCGACCGGGTTCGTGAAGTCGACGATCCAGGCGTCCTTCGCGCCGCGCCGGGCAGTCAGCTCGGCCAGTTCCAGCACCAGCGGTACGGTGCGCAAGGCTTTCGCGAACCCGCCGGCGCCGGTCGTTTCCTGGCCGATCACCCCGAACGTGGGTGGCAGCGTCTCGTCCACGAGACGCGCCGCCTGTCCCCCCACGCGCAGCTGGATCAGGACGAAATCGGCGCCATCGATGGCTGCATCGCGATCGCCGCTGAGGGTGAGTCGGCCCGTCCAGTCCAGACGATCGAGCATCCGCTGGGCGAGCCCGCCGACGATCGCCAGCCGCTCGGCGTCGATATCGAGCAGGACCAGCTCGTCGATCGTGAGCCGGTCCGCGCGGTTGACGAAGCCCTCGACCAGCTCCGGTGTATAGGTGCTGCCGCCACCGACGACGGCGATCTTCACGCCCATGTTCCCTCGATTCGACCACCCGGCGTCATGGGGCTTGACACCAATGCTTATAACGTTATCAGCAATCAACCTCTGCACAAGCCCGAAGTTTTCGACGAACCGTCGCCGAGGTCTCCCCGCCCGATGGCCCGCTTCCGACTCGAGCTCGGCCCCATCCCGCTGCACCACCAGGTCTACCTGGACTTGACGGCTGCCCTCGACGCAGCGGAATGGCAGCCCGGCGACCGCCTCCCCACCGAACGCGACCTGGCCGAGCGTTATGGCTGCAGCCTGATCACGGTCCGGCGCGCCCTGAGTGAACTCGTTCGGGAACAGCGGCTGGAGCGGACCCGCGGTCGTGGCACGTTCGTCCTGCACCCGCGCATCGACCGTGACTTCGCGGACGAGCTCTCGTTCACGCAGGAGATGGAGCGGCGCGGCCTCGCCCCGGAGACACGTCTCATCGGCGCGCGACCGGAGTCGGCCGGCGAGGCGGTCGCGGCCGCGCTCGACATCCCGCTCGGGTCGCCGACGCTCTACCTGGAGCGTCTCCGCCTTGCCGGCGGCGAGCCGCTGCTGCTGGAGCAGGCGCACCTCGCCGCCGAGCGTTTCCCGGGGTTGCTCGCCTCGGACCTGGAGCGCGGGTCCCTGTACGACCTGCTCACCGAGCGCTACGGAGTCCGGATCGCCCGCGCCCGGGAGTTCATGGAACCCGTCCTGCTGCGCGCCCGTGAGGCGCGTCTGCTCGACCGCAAGCCGGGCACCCCGGCGCTGCTCATCGAAGGCATCGCATCCACCGCGGACGGCAGGCCGATCGAATTCGGCCGGACGTTCGTGCGTGGCGATCGAACCCGCTACTACGTGGAGCGGGTGGTGGTCCGGCCGAATTGGCTCGGCGCGGGCGAAGAGGAGGAGTGGACACGTGAGGTCACCAGTGGTCACAGCACCAGGTAAGCGGAGGAGCAACTGATGGAACGTCGGACCGGGCGCCTGGGCGCCCTCCTTGCGGTGGTCGTGCTGATCGCCGTCGCGTGTAGCAGCGCGACGCCGTCCACGACGCCGGCCGCATCTCCCTCATCGGCACCGAGCACATCCGCCTCGGCCGATACCGGTGCGTCGGCCTCGCCGGCCGGCTCGCCCGACGCCTCGTCGACGCCGCTTCCCAGCGCGATCTCGGCTGGCTCCACGGGCAAGCCCGGCGATGTCGAGATCCGCTGGTATTGCTGCCTGGGTACCGGCGACGCGCCGGAACAGGTCGCGGTCGAGAAGCAGGTCGCCGATGCGTTCAACGCGGCGAACCCCGGCATCCACCTGAGCTTCCAAGCCTATCCCTACAGCGGCGCGCGTGACGCGTTGGCCGTCCAGATCGGCTCGGGCAACGGTCCGGACATCGTCGGACCGGTCGGCATCGGTGGCGCCAACGCCTTCCACAACCAGTGGCTGGACCTCCAGCCCCTCATCACCAAGAACAACTACGACATGAGCCAGTACCCGAAGTCCACGGTCTCGCTCTACAACGTGGGCGGCGAGGGCCAGGTCGGCATCCCGTTCGCCATCTACCCGTCGGTCCTGTTCTACAAGGCCAGCCTGTTCAAGGAAGCGGGTCTCAAGGAGCCGCCGCACACCTGGAACAGCACCTACACGATGCCCGATGGGTCGACCGTCCCGTGGGACTACGACACGATCCGCAAGATCGGTCTGCTGCTCACCGTGGACAAGAACGGCAAGGACGCCACCCAGGCTGGCTTCGACCCCGAGAACATCGTGCAGTGGGGCTTCGAACCGCAGCGCGATGACCTCCGCCAGGTCGGTGCGTACTGGAAGGCCGGTTCGTTCGTGGGTGCGGACGGCAAGGTCCAGATCCCGGACGCCTGGTCCGCGGCCTGGCACTACTTCTACGACGGGATCTGGAAGGACCACATGATGGTCACCGGCCCCCAGTTCCTGAACACCGACTTCAACCCCAACGGGTATCCGTTCTTCACGGGCAAGGTCGCGATGAGCGAGAACTACCTGTGGTCCACCTACGGTGTCAAGGATGCCGGCGACGACTGGAACATGGCCGCCACCCCGTCCTACCAGGGACAGACCACGGCCGCGTTCAACGCCGACACGTTCCGGATCCTCAAGGCCACGAAGCACCCTGATGAGGCCTTCAAGGTCCTCCTCTACCTGCTCCAGAACAACGACCTGATCAAGCTGTATGGCGGCATGCCCGCCGTCCCCTCGAAGCAGGACGCGTTCTTCAAGTCGCTCCAGGCCGATTACAAGCAGACGATCGACTGGAACGTCGCGGTCCAGGGCGTCGCGTTCGCCGACGTCCCGAACTTCGAGTCCTATGTCCCCGCCTACAACCAGACCCTCAACCTGATCAACACCTTCGGGACCAAATGGCAGGCGACGTCTGGCCTTGACCTCGACAAGGAGATCAGCGACATGAAGACCCAGATGCAGGCCATCTGGGACGCCGGCGGCAACTGATCCATGACGTCTCCCAGCGTCGCGCGTCCGCGCAGGCAGCCTCGCTTCTCCGGGCTCGCGTGGCGGCGCGCGCGCTGGGGGTACGTCTTCATCGCCCCATGGATCATCGGGTTCCTCGCCTTCACGTTGCTCCCGATGATCACCACCCTGATCTTCACGTTGACCAACGTCACGCTCTCGCAGGACGACCCACTCCGCTTCGTCGGTCTCGACAACTGGAAGGCGATGTTCGCCGACCAGCGGACGTGGGACTCCCTCGGGGTCACGTTCAAGTTCGCGTTGCTGGCGCTGCCGGTGGGCGTCTGCCTGCCGTTCGTGGTGGCGCTGATGCTCCACTCGCGGCACCTGAAGGCACCTGGCGCGTTCCGGGTCCTCTTCTTCCTGCCCTACGTCGTCCCGTTCGTGGCCGGCGTCTTCATCTGGGGCGGGATGCTCAACTCGGACTCGGGCTGGATCGACGGGCTGCTCAAGGCGATCGGCGTGACCCATCCACCCGACTGGCTCGAGGATCCGGCGTGGATCTACCCGGGCCTCGTCATCATGGGCATCTGGGGCATCGGCGCCGGGATGATCGTCTACCTGGCCGGGCTGAAGGGCATCCCCACCGACCTCTACGAGGCGGCCAGGATCGATGGCGCCGGGGCCTTCGCGTCACTCCGCCACATCACCGTCCCGATGATGTCGCCGGTCATCTTCTACACGATCGTGCTGGGCGTGGTCGACGTGCTCCAGTACTTCCTCGTGCCGCTGGTCCTCAAGAACGGGACCGGCGACCCGGGCGGCTCCACGAACTTCTTCAACCTCTACATCTACCAGAACTTCTTCACGTTCCAGAAGATGTCCTATGGCGCCACGCTCGCGTGGCTGCTCTTCGTCATCACGCTGGTCCTGACCCTGCTGCTCTTCGGCGCGGCGCGGCGCTGGGTCTACTACGCCGGGGAGGCGCGCTGACATGGCCGACCTCCCCGTCATGCTGCCTCGTGCCGGTGCCCGCACCTGGCCGTTCGGGCGCCGTCGAGCGGCCCTGAAGGTCGGCGAGGGCAGCCGTCCGCCGCGCGAGCGCGGTGATCGCCGACGCGGCTTCCTCCTGACACTGATCGCGGTGGTGGCGCTCGCGGCCTTCCTGTCGCCGATGCTCCGATCGTTCACCTACGCCCTCAAGAGCACCGACCAGATCACCCAGGCCGGCACCCCGCTGTGGCCGGCGGACCCGGTGACGTTCTCGTACCAGGGCAAGGACCTGCCGCTGCTGCTGGTGCCGATCGGCGGCACGACCAGGACGCTGGCGCTGTTCGAGCCGGGTCGCCAGAAGAGCACCTTCATCGACCCGAACGACCCCGCCGCCGCCCCGATCACGTGGGTGGGGTCGTGGCGGACCCTCCAGAACGTGTGGACGTTCGCGCCGCATTGGGAGAACTTCGCCAAGGTCTGGGACCTGATCAACTACCCGCGCCTGCTGTTCAACACGATCATGATCGCGGTCATCGGGACGATCGGGACGTTGCTGTCGTGCACGCTCGTGGCGTATGGGTTCGCGCGGTTCAAGTTCCCGGGTCGCGGGCTGCTGTTCACCTTGCTCGTCGCGACGATCTTCCTGCCCGCGGCCGTGACGGTCATCCCGACCTACACGGTCTTCCAGAAACTGGGCTGGGTGGGGACGTGGCTCCCGCTGCTCGTGCCGACGTTCTTCGCCAACGCGTATGACGTCTTCCTCATGCGCCAGTACTTCCTCACGATCCCCACCGAGATGGACGAAGCGGCCGCCATCGATGGCGCCGGACCGTTTCGGACGCTCTGGTCCGTGCTGCTGCCCCAGTCCTGGCCGGTGGTCATCGCCGTCGCGCTGTTCCACCTGGTCTACTCGTGGAACGACTTCTTCGGGCCGTTGATCTATCTCTCCGGCCACGAGGACATCCAGACCATCGCGCTGGGCCTGCAGAGCTTCAACGGGATCCACTACCGCGACCCCGGGCTCATCCAGGCGGGTACCCTCATGACCATGATCATCCCGGTACTCGCGTTCCTCCTGACCCAGCGCTTCTTCACCCGCGGCCTCGTCGTGACGGGCGTCGACAAATGACCGAGGGCCTCCTTCGCGTGGCGCTGACTTTCGATACCGAGCACCCGGATCGGCCGAACGTGGCCGGGACCAGCGAGCGGATCCTTGAGGCGCTCGACACAGCCGGGGTGACCGCTACGTTCTTCGTCCAGGGCCGCTGGGCGGAAGCGTTTCCAGAGGCCGCGCTCTCCATCCCGGCGGGCGGGCATCTCGTGGGGAATCACTCGCACTACCATGCGCGGATGCCGCTGTTGACCGATGAGGGGCTCGCCGAGGACATCGCGGAGTCGGGCCGCGTCATCACGGACACGACCGGCGTCGATCCGCGGCCGTGGTTCCGTTGCCCGTTCGGGGCGGGCGCGACCGATCCGCGCGTGCAGGCGGCGGTGACGGCGGCCGGCTACCGCCACGTCGGATGGCATATCGCGGCCGAGGACTGGGAGCCGAGTCGGACCGGCGTCGCGATCGAGGCGGATCTGGTGGCCGGTGTCCGGGATCATGGCGATGGCGCGGTGATCCTGCTGCATACCTGGCCGAGCGGGACCCTCGCGGCACTCCCCGGGACCGTGGCGCGGCTGCGCGACCGTGGCGCGACCTTCGTGCGTGTCGACGACCTCGATTCGGTCCCGGTCGCGCCCAGCTGGGCATGATCGACGGTCGGCGGAGGAACGGTCCGCGCGGTACGGCGGGCATGAGCCGCGAGCCGGCGATCCTCGCGGTCGACGGCGGCAATTCCAAGACCGATGTGGTCCTGGTCGCACGGACCGGGGAGTTGCTCGCGGCCGTGCGCGGGGGCACGATCTCGCACCAGCAGATCGGCCTTGAGCCTGGCGCAGACCGCCTCGTGGAACTCGTCGCGGCGGCACGGGAGCACGGCGATGTGGACGCGACGCCACTCCCAGAGATCGGCGTGTATGCCCTCGCAGGCGCCGATACGCCCGCGGACAGCCGACGTCTCACTCGAACGCTCGCGGCCCGCGGCGTCGCGGACTCCACGGTCGTCGTCAACGACGCCATGGCGCCACTGCGCGCTGGCTCAGAGCGTGGCTGGGGCGTCGCGCTGATCTGCGGTGCCGGCGTGAACGGCGCGGGCATCGCGCCCGACGGGCGGACCTTCCGTTTCGCCGCGCTCGGCGACATCTCGGGAGATCGCGGGGGCGGCGGCGACATCGGGATGGCGGCACTCGGCGCGGCGGTTCGCGCGCGCGATGGACGGGGGCCGCGGACGCTGCTCGAGACGCTGGTCCCGGCGCGCTTCGGACGTTTGCGACCGATCGACGTGACGCTGGCAGCCGAGGCCGGCCGCATCACCCGCGACGACATCCGGACCCTCTCCCCGGACGTGTTCGCGGCGGCACGGCAAGGCGACGTGGTGGCCCGGCACATCCTCGACGAGATGGCTGACGAGCTGGTGATCATGGCCAGCGCGATCATCCGGCGGCTCCACCTGACCAGGCTGGACGTCGATGTGGTCCTGGCAGGCGGCGTCTTCCGGGCCAAGGACGCCGGGATCGAAGGGCGGATCGCGGCGGGCGTTCAGACAGTGGCGCCACGCGCGCGGATCCATCGCCTGGATGCACCGCCGGTGCTGGGTCCGGCGCTGATGGGCCTGGATCGGCTCCCCGGTCTGACCGAAGCCGAACGTGCCGCAGCCATCGCCCGCCTCCGTTCCGAGCTGACCGCCGAGGTCGTCACGGTTCTGTAGGCCGGCCGCGAGGGTCCGCGCGCCCGGGTCTACCCGCGCCACGCGCGCCACGCGCCCGGTTCACCCCCCCGCGCCCCGCTCCACCCGCCCGCGTGGACCAGCCAGAGCGCCATGCGACGTCCCAAAGCGCCATGCGACGTCGGAAGGCACGTTCCTGCGTCGTCTGGACCATCCCCACGACCGATCGACACCGGAAGCCCCTGATCGGTCCGTTCGTCGGTCGCATGGCGCTCCGCGTGATCCACGCCGCCCGCGCCCCGCCACCCCCGCCGCAACGGGCCCGCCCGCCACGCACCGTGGACCGACGTCAGTGGCGGACTCGGCCGCTCCCCGCCATCCTTAGGCGATGCACGCCGACCTCGCCCAACGGTCGGATGGCCTGTGGTCCCCGGATCGACGAGCCCTCACCGTCGGGCTTGTCCTGACGATCACGCTCGTGGCCTTCGAGGCGCTGGCGGTCTCCACCGTGCTGCCGATCGTCACGCATGAACTCGGCGATCTCGAGCTCTATGGCTGGGTCTTCACCTCGTTCTTCCTCGGATCGCTGATCGGGATCGCCGTGGTCGGCGGTGCCATCGACCGTCGCGGTCTCGGCCTGCCGTTCGGGATCGGGCTTGGGCTGTTCGCCATCGGGCTCCTCGTGGGGGGCCTTGCGCCTTCGATGCCGGTGCTCGTCGGTGCACGGTTCATCCAGGGCCTCGGCGCCGGCACGATCCCGCCGATCGCCTACGTCGCCATCGGGCGGAGCCTGCCCGAGCGGCTTCGGCCGCGGATGTTCGCAACCCTGTCCACCGCGTGGGTCCTTCCCGGGGTCATCGGGCCCGCACTCGCCGGCGTCATCGGCGAGTACATCGGGTGGCGCTATGTCTTCCTTGGGCTGCTGCCCCTGATCGGGATCGCGGGTCTGCTGACGATCCGCGCCATCAGCGACGTGCCGGCGGGCGAAGCCAAGATCGACGCCGAAGCCGCTGCCGGCTCGATGGCGCGCCGACGCCTGCCGAACGCGTTGCTCGTCGCGGCGGGGGCGGGACTGATCACACTCGGGCTTAGTACCGGGGAGCCACTC
>JBBQLI010000021.1:0-34228 GCA_038327765.1 Candidatus Limnocylindrales bacterium
CCGCAGCCGCGCCGCAGCCGCGCCGCAGCCGCGCCGCCGCCGCGCCGCCGCGCCGCAGCCGCGCCCACCACCCGCCGTCGAGCTGCGGCCATTGCTACCTGATGCCTACCACTGGTAGGATGCGGGTATGAAGGTCAGTGTCAGCCTCCCGGGGGATGACGTCGAGTTCCTTGATGCGTACGTTCGCGAACGAGGTCTCGACTCACGTTCGGCGGCGCTTCATCAGGCGGTGCGACTGCTTCGGACGGGTGAGCTCGGGTCCGACTACGAAGGGGCTTGGGCCGAGTGGGGTGCGGCCCCTGACCGCGAACTCTGGGACACCACGGCCGGTGACGGGCTGAAACGATGATCAGGCGCGGCGACATCTACTGGGTAGATCTCGAGCCGACGCGCGGCACTGAGGCCAGCAAGCAGCGACCGGCCGTCGTCGTCAGCAACGATGTCGCGAACCTCACCGCCACGCGACTCGGCCGAGGCGGGATCACGGTCGTGCCGGTCACGTCGAACGTCGATCGCATCTACCCGTTCCAGGTCGCGCTCGCGTCCGTCGCCACCGGCCTGGATCGCGAGTCGAAGGCGCAAGCTGAACAGGTCCGTTCGATCGACGTCGAACGGGTCGGGGCGAAGATCGGCGTGGTGCCCGATACGGCACTGCTCCAGCTCGACGCCGCGCTCCGCCTCCATCTCGCCCTGTAGCTGAGGACCACGATGACGGACGACCACGAAGCCCACGACCACGAGCACCACCACGAGCACGCGCCGAGCTACGAGGATGCGGTCGCCATGTTCCGCGAGGACAAGGACGACTTCTTCAAGAACGCAGAGCGCAGCCCGATCCCGGCCGCGGACCGTGCCGCCTTCACCGGTCTGCCCTACTACCCGGTGGACCCGGCACTCTACTTCGAGGACCGGACCCTCGAGCCGTATGCCGGCAGCGAGCCCTCGCATTTCCAGATCCCGACGTCGGACGGCAAGCTGCGGCCGGCGCATCGGGCGGGGACGCTGACCTTCGATGTCGGCGGCGCGTCGCAACGACTCACCGCCTACGTCCTCAACGACGGCGAGCCGACGTCGCTGTTCGTCCCGTTCCTCGACGCCACCAGCGGCACAGAGACCTATGGCGCGGGCCGCTACCTCGACCTGGAGCCCGAGGAGGATGGCACCTACATCCTCGACTTCAACCTGGCGTACCACCCGTCGTGTGTCTACGACGTGATCTTTTCGTGCCCGATCACCCCACCAGAGAATCGCCTCCCGGTTCGCATCGAAGCGGGCGAACGACTCGCCGAGGGCGGCGGGCACTGACCGGACGCTGACGGGCGCACGACCGACGCGCCATGGCTGACGGTGCATCAGCAAACGTGACACTTCCTGACACCATCTCCGGATAGCATCAACCCCCTGAGGTCGACGTTGGCCCGGCGCGAAGAGGGAGGACCAATGACCACGACTGCCCCGATCATCCTGGTCCCCGGTTTCTGGCTGGGCGCGTGGGCGTGGGGCGAGGTCGCCGCCGACCTGCGCGCCGCCGGCCACGACGTCACCGCCCTGACGCTGCCCGGCATGGACTCCCTCGAAACGGACCGCTCCTCGATCACCTTCGTCGACCACGTCGATGCGATCGTCCGCGCGCTCGAAGCCGCCCCGAGCCCCGCCGTGCTCGCCGTCCACAGCGCCAGCGGGTTCAGCGGCTATGCCGCCAGCGACCGAGTCCCGGAGCGGATCGCGGCGATGGTCTACGTGGACACCGCGCCGGGGAAACCGCCGCTCGACCCCGGGTTCGCGGATACGGAAAAGCCGCTCGATTGGGCCGCCCTGGCTGCGGAAGAGAACCTCACAGGGCTCACCGAGGACCAGATGGCCACCTTCCGCGACCGCGCGATCCCGGTCCCCGGCGCCATGCTGCGCGAGGGCTACGACTTCACGAATGACGCCCGGCGTGACATCCCCAGCACGATCATCGCCACGGGCTACACGGCCGCCGACTACCAGAAATACGCGGCGGAGCACCCCGAGTGGGCCTTCCTTGCTGGCATCCCGGAGCTGCGCGACATCACCTGGATCGATCTCCCGACGAGCCACTGGCCCATGTGGTCGAAACCGAAGGAATTGGCCCGGATCATCGGCGAAGTCGCCACGAAGGCGGGAGACGTCGCCATGAAGGCCGGCGACAACGGAGCCACCCGATGACCGCCTCCCCGCTGTACGACGCCTTCGCCCACCACATCTGGGCCACCGAACACCTGATCGACGCCTGTGCCGAGCTCACCCCCGAACAACTGCGAGCGTCCGCGCCCGGGACATACGGTCCGATCCTTGGGACGTTCGGCCACCTCATCGGCAGCGACGCGTGGTACCTGTCGTTCTTCCGCGAGCCGCCGGCGACCCTCGCGGAGGATGAGTCCGTCACCCTGGCCGACATGCGCGCCGCGATGACCACGAACGGCGCCGCCTGGATGGAGCTCATCGCGGGCGACCTCGATCCCGACACGGACGTCCCGGAGCACGGCGACGGCTGGATCTTCCACGCGCCGGTCGGGCTCCGGCTCGCCCAGGTGCTGCAACACGGCAATGACCACCGAAGCCACATCTGCTCGGTGCTGACGACGCTTGGCATCGAACCACCCGAGATCGACCTGTGGGGCTATGGCAAGGCGTTCGGCCGGACCCGCGCGGAGTGGCTGCGGCCGCCCACGTAGGCGGGCAAACGCCCCCGAGCCACGCCGCCACCGCCCCCGAGCCACGCCGCCACGCCGCCACGCCGCGGCCGCGGCCGCGCGATCAGCTCGCGAGCTTCTTGTACTTGATCCGATGCGGTTGGTCGGCCGCGGTCCCGAGCTCGCGGTGCCGGAATTCCTCGTACTCGGTGAAGTTACCTTCGAACCAGCGGACGACGCTGTCGCCTTCGAACGCCAGCACGTGCGTCGCGATGCGATCGAGGAACCAGCGATCGTGGCTGATCACCACGGCACAACCGGGGAATGACTCCAGCCCAGCCTCCAGCGCCCGCAACGTGTCCACGTCGAGGTCGTTCGTGGGTTCGTCGAGCAGCAGCACGTTTCCGCCGGAGCGCAGCAGCTTTGCCAGGTGCACGCGGTTCCGCTCCCCGCCCGACAGCTTGCCGACCGGCTTCTGCTGGTCCGTGCCGCGGAAGTTGAAGCTGGAGACGTAGGCACGCGCCGGCAGCTCGCGGGCACCGACCTTGATGAACTCGTTGCCGCCGCTGATCTCCTCGAAGACGGTCTTCGCGGCATCCAGGTCGTCGCGGCTCTGGTCGACATAAGCCAGCTGGACGGTGTCCCCGACCGTGATACTGCCGCGGTCCGGCGTTTCCTGCCCCACGATCATCCGGAAGAGGGTCGTCTTGCCCGCGCCGTTGGCGCCGATGATCCCGACGATGCCCGCCTTCGGCATCGAGAACGTCAGGCCATCGATGAGCAGCTTGTCGCCGAACGCCTTGCTGAGACCGGCCACGTCGATGACCGTCTCGCCGAGCCGCGGCCCGGGTGGGATGGCGATCTCGAGTTCGCGCTCGCCGGACTTCGATTCGTTGGCTTCGGCCAGCAGCTTCTCGTAGGCACCGAGTCGAGCCTTGCCCTTGGCCTGTCGCGCGCGCGGTGCGAGTCGCACCCACTCGAGTTCGCGCGCGAGGGTTCTCTGTCGCGCATCGCTCGCCCGTTCCTCGCCGGCCAGCCGCGCCAGTTTCTGTTCGAGCCAGCTCGAATAGTTGCCTTCGAACGGTAGTCCGCGACCGTGGTCCAGCTCCAGGATCCACTGCGCCACGTTGTCGAGGAAATAGCGGTCGTGGGTCACGGCCACGACGGTCCCGGAATATTCCTGGAGGAATCGTTCGAGCCACAGGACGGACTCGGCATCGAGGTGGTTCGTGGGTTCGTCGAGCAAGAGCAGATCCGGGTGCCGGAGCAGCAGCCGGCACAACGCCACGCGACGCTTCTCGCCGCCCGAGAGCGTCGTGACATCGGCGTCGTCGGGCGGACAACGCAGGGCGTCCATCGCGATATCGACGTTGCGCTCGAGGCTCCAGGCATCGGCGGCGGCGATCTTGTCCTCGAGCACGGCCTGTTCTGCGCCGATCGCCTCGTAATCGGCATCCGGCTCGGACCACTTGGCCATGACGGCGTTGTACTGGTCGATCAGGGTCTGGACCTCGCGGACGCCGTCCATGACGTTGCCCTTGACGTCCTTGCCGGGGTCGAGCTCCGGTTCCTGGCTGAGATAGCCCACGCTGAACCCGGGCGTGAGGCGAGCCTCCCCCGTGAACCCGTCGTCGAGGCCGGCCATGATCCGCAGGAGGCTCGACTTGCCGGCGCCGTTCGAACCGATGACGCCGATCTTCGCGCCCGGGTAGAACGAGAGCGAGATGTTCTCAAGGACTGTTCGGTCGGGCGGGTAATGGCGGGCGAGCCTGTAGGTGGTGTAGATGAATTCGTGGGGCATGCGTCAAGGGTAGCGGCTCGTGCCGTGCTGGCGCGGAGCGTGCCGTGCGAGCGTGGCAGACCGGCCTACCATGGCGCGGCATGGACCTCACGACGTTCGCGATCGTCGGCAGCGGCTGGCGCGCCGAGTTCTATCTCCGGATCGCGCGGGCACTTCCGGATCGGTTCGCCGTCTCGGGCCTGTTCACCCGATCCGAGGCAACGCGAGCCACGATCGGGCGCGACTGGGGCGTCGCCACGCCGTCGAGTCTTGATGGACTCCTGGCTTCGAAACCGCAATTCGCCGTCGTGTCGGTTCCGTGGCCTGCGACGCCGCCACTCCTCGAGGAACTGAGCGCGCGCGGAGTGGCCGTGCTGTCTGAGACGCCACCGGCACCGGACGTCGATGGATTGCATGGCCTGGCGGCACTTGGCGCGGCTGGCGCGCGGATCCAGGTCGCGGAGCAGTACCAGTTCCAGCCGCTCCACGCGGCACGGCTCGCGATCGCGCGGTCCGGCCGGCTGGGGCCGATCAGCCAGGCACAGGTCTCGGCGGCGCACGGCTACCACGGCATCGACCTCATCCGGCGCTTCCTCGGCGACGACGGCGGGCCGGCCACGAGTGGGCCGGTGTCGATCCGCGCACGAGCCTTCGAGTCGACGATCGTCGCGGGGCCGGATCGGTCGGGTCCGCCGCGCGAGGAACGGATCGTGGCGGCGACGCAGGTCATCGCCACGCTCGAGTTCGATGGCGGGCGTCTCGGCGTCTTCGACTTCACCGATGACCAGTATGTCTCGTGGGTGCGATCGAACCGGGTGCTGGTGCGCGGTGACCGCGGCGAGATCCACGATTCCACCGTCCGCTGGCTGGCCGATGCCGAAACGCCCGTCA
The DNA here is from genome assembly GCA_038327765.1 of Candidatus Limnocylindrales bacterium. GTDB lineage: Bacteria > Chloroflexota > Limnocylindria > Limnocylindrales > CSP1-4 > SPCO01. The sequence continues at coordinate 5,329 of JBBQLI010000021.1, forward strand.
CGGTGGATCTGCGCCGGCATGAGATCGGTCAGGACGGCAACCTGGAGGGCCTGGGGTTCGCTGGGATCTCGCTGGGTGCCGAATGGCTGGTGCGCGCCGAGTTCCCGGGCGCTCGTCTCACCGACGACGAGCTCGCGATCGCGACCTGTCTCGCTCGGATGGGGGAGTACGTTGACGGCGGCCCGGGTTTCTGCGACCTCTCCGATGGTGCCCAGGACCATTACCTCGGGCTGATGATCGACGCGGCGGTCGCTTCCGGCGAGGCGGTCAGGGTCGATGGGCACGTGTGGGGCGGCACGGCGGGCTGAGGGGGGGCCGAGCGTTGGTGGCGTCGCGGCGCGCCCTGTATGCACTGATTTGGCTGTCGGGTAGACCCGTACAAAAGTGATGCCTTTCGCATGCATCAGGTCGGCGGTCGATCGGCGAGTTCGGTGGGCGGTCGGTGGGCGGTCGGTGGGCGGTCGATCGGCGAGTTCGGTAGACGCTCGCCGTCCCGTGGGCAGCGGGTTTGGCGTGAACTGAGCGGTCGGTCTGCGCGCGGCTGTCGATTCCGGTGAGGACTGTTCGTCATCCCCACGAAGGCCAGACCGAAGACGACGTACGTCCCCGGCGCCGAACGAGGGAGATCGACTGATGACAGACGCACGGGTCATCCATTTCGAAGTCACGGGCAAGGACCAGAAAGCGCTTCAGGCCTACTACGGCGATCTGTTCGGGTGGAGCTTCAACAGCGACAATCCCGGCGGCTACGGCATGACCGATCCCGCCAGCGGGCTCCCGGTCATCGGCGTCGGGTCCGATCCGACTGGCGGCTCGGGCTGGGTGACCGGCTACGTGACCGTCGCGAGCATCGCCGACACGCTGGCGAAGGCCACGTCGCTCGGCGGTTCGGTCGTGATGCCGCAGTTCAGCCCCGATGGCACGGCCCAGCTCGCGATGGTGGCGGATCCCGAAGGCCACATCCTGGGCATCACCCAGATGTAGTCCGGGTGTCGAGCGGCACGATCCTCCCGGCACCGAACCTGGCGAGCGCCCGGTCTGCCGATGCGCCGACCGGGCGTCGTCGTGCGTCGGGGAGCGCGGCGCGCCGCCGGCGACGGAGGCACGAGGGCGCTGCGTCCAGCGACTTCATCGAATGTGCATGCGGTGCACCTTGGATGCGATCGCAGGCCGTTTCCTGGCCCGGATGTGGTCACCTTCCCTACCAGATCGTGCCGGTAGTGGAGCCATTCCGCTCCATCGAGCTCATATCGCGGCCATCCGACCCGCGCTGAGCGACCGACCCGTTCGCGAGTGGGCTTAAGGTGCGTGCCACGCACTTTTGACGAAGTTCCGGGCGATCACTCGCAGCACGGGGATGCCCCGCGACACCCCGCGCCGCCAGTCCCCGCGCCGCCACTCCCCGCGCCGCCACTCCCCGCGCCGCTACTCACCGCGTCGCCACTCCCCGCCGACGCTACCTTGGTCGGAACCCGATGGGCCGGTGCGCCTCGATCGGTCCCTGCCCGGGATCCGTGACGTCGTCCGGCACGAGGTTGCGCATCTCCGGATCGGTCACCGACCCGTCCGCCAGGACTCGCGCCGCCATGTTCGCGTAGGCATCCTCGAAGACGGTCCGCACATAGCGGGCGTTGCCGAAGTCGGGCCGGTCGATCGCGGCACTGACCAGGATGCGCACGCGCGCCTCGACCTCGGGTCCAGCCCCCACCTGGGCGGCCGCGGCGATTGAGCCGAAGATCGCGACCAACTCATCGGCGTCGTAGTTCGGGAAGTGGATGTAGTGGGTGAACCGGCTGCGCAGGCCCGGGTTCGAATCGATGAAGTCCCGCATCTCGGCGTCGTAGCCGGCGGCGATCACCGCCAGGTCGTCGCGATGCTCCTCCATCATCTTCACGAGGGTCGCGATCGCCTCGTCGCCGAAGTCCTCGTAGCCACCCTGGGCCAGGGCGTACGCCTCGTCGATGAAGAGCACGCCGCCGAGCGCTCGCTGCACCACGTCCTGCACCTTGAGCGCGGTCTGCCCGACGTACCCGGCCACCAGGTCCGCCCGTCCGGTCTGGATGAGCTGGCCCTTGCTGACCAGCCCGGCCACCTTGTAGAGCCGCGCGACGATGCCGGCCACGGTCGTCTTGCCGGTCCCCGGATCGCCGGTGAACACCAGGTGCTTGCTGGCGTTGACCACGGGCAGACCGGCCTTCGCCCGTTCGGCGTTCAGATGCTGGAGCGCAAGCAACCGGCGGACCGCCGCCTTGACCTCGCCAAGACCGATCATCGAGTCGAGTTCGGCGAGGAGGCTTGCCTCGCTGTCCGGTACCGGGGTGGTGACGGCCTTGGCGTCCGTGGTCGCCGCGCCCTCAGCGCTGTCCGTACTCGCCCCGGCCGCGGGACCGGCCGTCCCGTCGGTCGGCGTCGCGGCAGCGGCCGGGTCCGCACCGGCGGTGGAGCCACCCAGGATCCCTAGTTGCGTGGCGAGCGTTCGTGCCAGCGCGATGGCAGAGTCCTTCGTGGTGATGCCGGCGAGGGCGGTCTCGGCCGTCGCGGAGATGGTCGGGAGGGAATCGGTGGTGCCGTTCGGGCCGAGAAGGCGCCAAACGGCGCTCCGGTCGATGTCGGCCGGGGCGTCGGCGTCGAGCGCCTGGAGGACGCCCCACAGGACGTGCTTCGTATCGACCGTCGGGTGGCTGAACGACTTGGCGACCGCGATGGAGTCGTCCCGGGTGACGTCCGCGAGATCCGTCACTCGTCCTTGTACCGCTTTCCCCCGAATTGGTCGTGGACGATCTCGTCGAGGGCGTCCGCGCTGAAGTACAGCATCGTGACCGCGGTTTCGAGCTCCATCGGATCGAGGAAGTCGCCGAGCAGGGTGTGTTCGAAGATGACGCTGCCGGGCTTGCCGTCATCGCCCGGGTAGGCGTGGGCGCTCCCGAAATACTTCTCCTGTGCCGTCGTCGCCACCCACTTGAAGAGGTCGGGGGTCATCGGGACCTCGCGACCGAGCGGCGCCCACAGGTAGACGAGCGTCTGCGGGTCGCCGTGCGTGTCCTTGCCCCAGTCGCGGATCTCGATGAAGACCGTGCTGCTGCCGTACGGGACGCTGAAGCCGGTCTTGGTGAGCCGGACGTCGTTGTACGCGTTGGCGAGGATCCGCTGGACCTTCTGCGTCACTGCCTCGACCGTGGCCATCCGTGCCCCTCTCCGTGCCTCTCCGGCCACGCTCTGCGTGCCGGTCGTCCGTCGCGGGCACGATACGGCATCGCCGCCCCGCCCCGCCGCGGGGGATGACGAATGGGTCATGGAGATGGCCCGGATGGACGCGCAGCATCGAGGTCCAGTCAGCCAACCGAGGATCCACGATGCGCCCCACGATCCGTCGTCGCTTCACCACCACGGTCGCCGTCATCGGCGCCCTGGCCGCGCTGCTCATCGGCGCCACCTCGACGTTCGCCGCCGAGGTCGGTGCGCGGGTCGAGGTCGACCTGCAGGGCGCCATGATCATGCCGCTCCTGATCGTCTCCGCCCTCGTCGGCGAGATGGTGATCCTCGTGTTCTTCCGCGAGAACGACGAGTCCTAGTTCGCAGCGTCATCTCAGACGCTTCTCAGACACGACCGACAATCTGACCTTCGTCCTACCACTCCCGGCGAACACCGCCGGCGGACTGATCGAACCGGACCGGCGTCTCCTCCTCCTGCCGGGATGGTCCACCGAACAGTTCGCCGGCGTTCGTCGTTCCTGGGTGGGCACGCACGGCGTTTGACCGTTTCGGCGACCGCGCCCACCCTTTCCCGATGACCCGACGTCCGCCCTACGTGGTCGTCCTCGCGATCGTCGTGGCGGTCGTGATCGCCGGCACGGTCGGGATGAGCACCGTCCTGCGGCCGTCCCTGAGCGCCTCCAGCCGACCCGGCGGGGGCATCGGCAACGGTTCGACCGACCAGCCATCGAGTCCGGGTGCGCCGACCCCTGTTCCCACCGCGCACCCCGTGCCGGGTCATGAGGTCTATGGCTTCGTGCCGTACTGGCTCATGGACGGCACCATCGCCGCACACCTGGCCAAGACCGATCTCACGACGCTGGAACTCTTCAGCGTGACCCACAAGAGCGGGCATCTCGACCAGACACAGAACGGCTACAAGAAGATCACGGGCACGATCGGGCAGCAGCTGATCAGCGAGGCGCATGGCCGCGGTGTCCGCGTCGAGCTGGTCTACACGAGCTTCACCACGGCCAAGAACACGCGCTTCTTCGGCGGCCCGCTCAAGACCCAGGACACGGTCATCACGGACCTCGTGAACCTTGCATCGCAGCTGGGCGTGGACGGTGTCGACGTCGACGTGGAGCAGTTGGACGGCGACCTCGTTCCGGCCTATGGGGCGTTCATCGGGCGGCTTCGGACGGCGCTGCGCGTGAAGCATGCGGACTGGCAGGTCTCGGTGGCCACGACGGCGAATGAGTCGGGGGCCGCCATGGCCGCGGCGGCCGCACAGGCCGGTGCGGACCGGATCTTCCTCCAGGGCTACGACTATCACTACCCGGCCTCCGACCCGGGTGCCTCGGCGCCGATCGCACGGCGCGACGGCAGTGAGAAGGACCTGCCCTGGTCGCTCGATCTGTATGACTCGCTGGGTGTGCCGGTCCAGCGGACGATCCTGGGATTGCCGCTCTACGGCGTCGCCTGGGCGGTCGACAGTACCCAGCCGGACGCATCCGTGATCGGGACGGGCGTCGCCTGGATCCCCAGCGACCACCAGGCCCTCCTCGACGACCCGTCGATCGTGCCCGTGCTCGATCCGGTGGAGCAGGTGGACATCTACACCGTGCCGCGGCCCGTTCCCAGTGGTTCGCCACCGACGTGGCTCACGATCTACCTGGATTCGCCCGCGACGCTTGCGTTGAAGATGGGCCTCGCGCAGGACCGTGGCCTGGCCGGGGCGGGGTTCTGGGCTGTCGGCTACGACCGCGGCTGGGCCGGGATCTCGGACCTGATCCATACCTATGCCACGGGGAAGTTGGGGCAGTAGGCGCGCGCTGGACCGCGGGTGGCCCGGAGCGGGGCGCGGGCGCGGGCGGCCGGGCGCTGCGCGCGACGCACGCAACGCGGCGCGCCGCGCGACGTTCGGGGCGCCAGAGGGGAGGGACACTCGATCCGCCCTGGAAATCCCCAGCCACGAAGCACTATCCTCTCGCCGTCGGTCAGCAGGGAATCTGGAAGGAGGGTTCGTGGACGCCTATTCGGTCATCAAGTTCGTGCACGTGATCTGCGCGATCATCTGGGTCGGTGGCGCGTTCTTCGCGCAGCTCCTGGGGATCCGCGCGCAACGCTCCACGGACCCGACAGAGCTTCCGCGGACAGGGGCCGCGATCGGCGACATCGGCAAGAAGGTGTTCGTGCCTGTGTCGATGTTGTTATTCGTCGCCGGACTCATCCTGGTCGCCCAGCGCTGGCAGTTCACCTCGATCTGGGTGTCGGTCTCGATCGTCCTGTGGCTGCTGTCCGCCGTCACCGGCGCGCTCTACCTTGGGCCGACCAGCGAGAAGGTCGGCAAGTTCTTCGCCTCCGAGGGACCCAGCTCGATCGCCGGGCGCGCCGCACTTGCCCGACTGTTTCTGGTGTCGCGCCTCGAGCTCGTGAGCTTCGCCATCGTCGTGTTCATGATGGTGGTCAAGCCAGGCGCCTGAGCGGCGGCTTCATCCAGCGGGAGCTTCTGCTAGCGGCTCGCTTCGGACTCGGGGTCGGGGGCCGGGACGGGCCGCAGGTGCGTTGTGACGCCATAAGTCTCGCCTGTCTCGGGGTCCCGCCGCGCCCCGACCACGAGTCGTCGCGGTCCCCAGGGCGTCGTGATGCGAAGGGCAAGCGGCTTGCCGTGCTGATAGACCCGATCCATCAGCTCGAACGCCTGGGGCGGCAGGCCGATCAGTGCCTCGCGCGCTGGCTGTCCCAGGCTGGTTGATCCGAACGCCTCGAGGAACGCGGCGTTCCCGTGCACGATCATGTGGCCGGCGCCGTAGTGGAACGCGGCCGGGCTGGGGCTGGTGTCGACAGAGGGGAGGCGCGTCTCCATGGTCTGAGCCTACCCCACGATGCAAATGGCGTCCGATGCCGGTCGGGCCGGGGCTGCGCGGACCGGGCGGGCGGCGGCGCGGCGGTTGAGGCTCAACGGAAATCGCCGGGGTATGCACCTTTTCGGCTGACAGGGCGCAGTCACCTGGCCGATGCACCTCGGCTGCATATGCGGTGCTCGCCAGCGTTGTTGGGCGCAGGCCAAACCGCCGTTCCGACAATGCGTCGATGCAGTCGAGGTGCATCACGCCTCGACCTATCCGCCCGGCCTCGAATCAGTGCATCACGCCGCCGCCGCCACGAACGCTTTCGCTGCCACGAACGCCCTCGGCGCCTACGCCACCGCCCCCACGAACGCCCTCGGCGCCTACGCCACCGCCCCCACCGCCGGGGCCTCCGATCCCATGACCCTCAAGCCGGCTCTGCTGGTCCAGCCAATACAACAGCCCGAGTGAAGGCGCGATGAGGGCCGCAGCCAGCACGAACACCACGAGCAGTGCTTCGAGCGCGCCCGACGGCGCCGCGGCCGCGCCAAGCGTGAGGGTGCCCGGGAGGATGTCCGGGTACTGCGCGACGCCCCAGCCCCACACCACCGCGACGACCGCGCCGATCGCGAGCGCCCGAGTGCCACGCGTCGCTCGGCCTCGCAGGCGCACCAGCCCGACCGTGCCCAGGACGCCGGCTCCGATCACGAACGCGAGACCCGGACCCGCCAGCTCACCCGCCAGGAGGGGCGCATCGAGTCGAAGGACGCCGACCCCGATGATCGACAGCGCCCCGGCCACGACCGTCGCGAGCGTGGCTCGTCGCAGGAAATAGCGCTCGAGATCGGGCATGTCCATGCGTCGTGCATCGGCGACGAGGAAGACCGCGGCCAGATACGCGCAGACCGCGACCGCGAGCACGCCGACGAGCACTGATGTCGGGTTCAGCCATGGGCCGAACAGGTCCTGTGGGTCGACGCCGGCGACCACCCGCCCACTGGCGATGGCACCGGCCGCCGTGCCGAGGAAGAACGGCGTGACGACCGACGAGGCCGCGAAGACGGCACCGGCCGCGCGACGCGCCGGGAGACCCTCGGACAGCGGTCGGAACGCGAACGCAGCTCCGCGCAGCACGATCCCCAGGGCGGCCAGGCTGAGTGGCACGAACAGAGTCGACATGATCGCCGCGAAGGCTCCAGGAAACGCGGTCCACAGGATGACAAGGTCGAAGATGAGCCACGTGTGGTTCGCCTCCCAGACGGGTCCGATCGAATCCGCGATGAGTGCCCGCGGACGACGGCCGCGCTCGCTGCCACCCGCCACCAGGTCCCAGAAACCGCCGCCGAAGTCGGCGCCGCCGAAGATCGCATACGCGGTCACCCCAAGCCACAGGACGAGGGCGGTGAGGTCGATCGTCGTCACGAGGCGTCCTCGGTGTCATCGCGTGGACCGTACGGACTGGCGTCGGCGCGGCTGGCCGCGAGATCACGGCCACCGGCCGCCGCATCAGCCTTCGCCCACCGTCGTGCCAGCGTGCGCAGGGCGATCAGGGTCGCCACCCCAAGGACCGCGTAGAGCGCGATGACGGCGGTGAAGGTCGCGCGAACGCCACCGGACTGCGTGACCGCCTCGCTCGTGCGCAGGACCAGGTAGACGACCCATGGCTGGCGGCCCACTTCGGTCACGATCCACCCGGCCTCCAGGGCCAGGACTGCGCCGATCCCCGCGACGGACGCTGCTCGCAGGAACCAGCGGGCCGTGGCGTAGTCGCGACGACGGCGGCGCAGGATGAGCGCCCACACGCCGAGGGCGACCAGGGCGGTCCCGATCCCGACCATCGTGTCCCACGCGAGATGCACGATCGTGGCCGGCGGACGCTGGTCCACGGGGATCTGGTCGAAGCCCGTGATGACCGTGTCGGGGCTGAACCCGGCCAGGAGCGAACCCACCTCGGGGATGCGCAGACCGCCAACCACGTCGTTGCCCACCAGGATGCCGCCGAGCGTCACGGGCTGGTTCGGACCGGTCGTCGTGATCAGTTCCATCGCTGCGAACTTGGCCGGCTGGTCCACGAACACGGCCCGCGCCGCCACGTCGCCGACGAAGACCTGGACCGGAGCCGCGCTGACCGCGACCACGAACGGGATCAGGAACCCGAGCCGGACATAGCGATCGCGATGCCCGCGGAGCATTCCCACGGCATAAACGGATGCCAGCAGGAAGCCCGTCACGAGATACGCGGCCAGGAGCATGTGCGGGACCTCGTACCAGGTCGCCCCGTTGAACAGCACCTGCAAGGGCTGCACCGTCGCGACGCGCCCGTCAGGACCCAGCACATAACCGCCGGGCTGGTTCATCCAGGCGTTCGCGGCGATCACCGAGAACGTGCCGCCAAGTCCGGACAGCGCCACCGGCACCCCGCTGAGCAGGTGGGCACGCGGGGAGAGCCGGCTCCAGCCGTACACGTAGACCGCGATGAAGATCGCCTCGAGGAAGAAGAAGAGCCCCTCGACCGCGAACGGGAGACCGAACGCACCGCCGAACCGGCCCATCAGCACGGGCCACAGCAGCCCCATCTCGAAGGAGAGCACCGTCCCGGTCACGGCTCCCACGGCGAAGGTGACCGCCATCACCGTCGACCAGCGCCGCGCGAGGAGCAGCGCCACGGCGTCGTTCCGCCGGATCCCGATCCAGTTTGCGACGAGGACCAGGGTGGGCAGCCCGACGCCGAGGCAGGCCAGGATGATGTGGAAGCCCAGGGTGAACGCCATCTGCGAACGAGCGGCGAGCAATTCGGGCGAGGCGACGATGTCGAAGAGGGGCACGACCCCCCGATGCTACTCCCGACTACGGGATGGTGAGTGTCGCGACCACCGCGCAGTGATCGCCGACCGGTGGGCAGCGCGTGCCGGTGGAGACAGGTCGCAGGCCCGGGCCGGTCAGGATGACGTCGATCCGCAGTAGGCCGATCCCCAGGACGTTGAACCGCGTCGATCGGTATGTCCAGCCGGGACCCTGCCCGACGGTCCGGTGCGCATCGACCAGCCCGGTCGTAAATCGGTCGAATGCGGGTTCCGTGGGGGCCGTGTTGATGTCGCCCAGCACGAGGACCGGCTGACCGCCGGCCATCGCCACATCGATCGTCTTCCGTGCACGATCGAGCGCCGCGTTTCGTGGGGCGGTGTCGTAGCCGGTCGGGACCAGCCCGAATCCGAGGCTGATATCGGCGTGGGGCGGATGGAGGATCACGACCCGGATCGAACCCGACGGGGTGGCGATCGCCGCCTCGAGCCGTGCCGGATCACCGCGATAGACCGCGTCCGAGATCGGATAGCGGCTCAGCAGCCCGAGCCCCCACGCACCGTTCTGCGGCACGAGCGATCGATACGGGTAGCGTGCCACGACCCGTGGGTCGCGGCCGAGGCCGTCCGCGACGATGTGGGACAGCTCCTCGAGGCCCACGACGTCCGCCGGGTTGGCGTCCAGGAAGTCGCTGGCGCTCTTGGCGGTCTGCTGGTCGAATTCGAGGTTCCAGGTCATGACCTGGAGGGTCGCCGTGCCGGGCGGCGGGGTCGAGACTGGGCGCGAGACCCATTCATCGCCGAAGCGGATCGCTGCCACAGCGACCAGCAGCACCAGGGCGATCCGCAGCGCCCGGGCATCTGGCACGAGGGCGAATGGCGCGGTCAGCAGGGCAACGAGCACCAGATGCGCCGAGAAGAGCGCGAGCAGTCCGATCGGGCCATCGCCGGGGAGTGGCAGGAATGTCCCAAGGACGACGAGGGTCACGGCCGCGACGAACAGGGCGGCGCCGTTGGCGAGCAGGATCAGCATCGGGCCCCGTTCAGCGGGATCAGGACAGCTGGAACCTCAGCCCGCGTCCACGAGTGGGATCACCTCGCGCGAGAAGCGCTCCGCATCTTCGACCACGCCGCGCGGGTCACGTGGTTCGAACTGGAGCGCCAGGTGCGTGACACCGGCAGCCGCGAACGCCCGGACCTCGGCGGCCATCCCGGCCGCGTCGCCGCGGATCGTGTAGCCCGGACCGGGTCGAGCATCGAAGCGGACCCGCGCCCGCGTCGAGAGCCAGGGGGCAGGTCGATCGGCGGCTGCTGCGGCAGCGGTCACGACGGCCGCCCGGGTGGCATAGTCGGCCGGGCCGATCGCGCTGCCGTGGTACCCGTCGGTCGCGCTGCCGGCGCGCCGGAGCGCGATCTCGGCCGAACCACCCACCACGATCGGCAACGCGGCTCCCTGGGGCGGCACGGGCTCGAACACGAAGTCGTCCATCGAATAGAACCGACCCTCGAACCGGGTCGTGGCTCCCGACCAGAGGTGGCGCCACAGTCGGATCGTCTCGTCGAGGAAGACCCCGCGGACGGCGAACTTGTCGGTCGCCCCGACGTTGGCGTACTCGACGGTGTTCCAGCCGATCCCGATGCCCGCGATCGCCCGTCCGCCGCTCAGTGCGTCGAGCGTCGCGATCTGCTTGGCCAGGACCGCCGCGTTCCGCATCGGCGCCACGATCACGCTGGTCCCCAGCCGGATCGTGTGATGGCGGGCAGCGACCCAGGCAAGGGTCATGAGCGCCTCGTAGATCCGGCCGTAGTCGGATTCGTTGGCATGGTCGATGAGCACGTGGTCGGTGGTCCAGGCGGCCGACCAACCGAGCTGCTCCGCGACACCGGCGGCCGCATCGATCCCTTCCGGTGATGAGCCGGGCTGGTAGTTGGGCAGGCAGATCCCGAAGTCCATGCGCGGATGGTAGCGGACCGTCCGGTGTCGGCATGGGAAGATGGTCGTGATGACGCGAACCATCGTCCTCAAGGTCGAGATCGAGAGCGATGAGGAGCTCGACGAACTCGAACGCGCCCTGCTCAAGGGACGCGCGACCGAGCTGGGTGAGGTCCGTCGACGACAGGTTCGCCTCACCGCCGGGTATGGCGACGCGACGACCCGCGAGGTCATGGATGACGAGGGTCGGCGCGCCGAGATCCGCCACCGGATGCTCGCGGCCCTGCTCGAGGCCCTCGAACGCGCCCGTGTCTGATCGCTACACGGGCGACGCAAACTCCGCTATCGGTGTCGCCCCAGGCGTCGTCCCGTTCGGCAGGTGCGTGGCAAGCACGAGTCCGACCAGGACCAGGCCCACGATCACGCTCCAGCCCACCACCACCCCGGCGCTGTCACTGATCACGCCGAGGAGCAGTGGCGCCAGCAGGATCGCCACGCCCGAGGCGAGGTTCAGGCGCGCTCCGGCCTGGACCAGTCGACCGGGTGCGACGGCCAGTGCCGCCGATACGCCCAGCGGATAGAGCACCGCCACCCCGATACCGGCCAGAAGGCACGCGGTCGCCGTCAGTACCGCCGCGGTGGAGACCCAGGCCATCAGTGCGGCAAGACCGGCGAGGGCGAAGCCGATGAGCGCCGGCCGCCGCGAGTCCTGGCCCGTGCCGATCCCGAGCGCCAGCCCGAGTCGCCCGGCGAACATGCCCACCAGGAACAATGAGCCGATGACGCCCGCCTCGGCGACCGTCACGCCGGTCCTCCGCTCGGCGAGCGTGGCCGCCCAGAACACGATCGAGAACTCGGTGGCGATCGCGGCAACGAGGAAACCCCACGCCAGCCAGAACTCGCGCGGGAGCCGGTCATCGCCGTCGAGCGGGACGACGGGTGGCGGAAGGACCGGCCCGCTGCGGACGTCGATGCCGAGGAACGCCACGAGGAGCAGCGCCGGGACCAGGCCGATCCACCAGCCCGGACCGGTCGTCGCGCCCCACGCCAAGGCGAGCGGACAGGCGAACGCCGTGGCCATGGCGAGCGCGTTCGCGCGAGCGACGCGGATCCGTGCCAGCACGCCGCCGGGCGCCGCGAGCGTGGCATTGGCATAGCCAAGCAGCGTGCCGCTCCCCAGACCGAGGGCGACGGCGGCACCCACGGTGACCGCGACCGCCGGCGCCAGGATCAGGGCCACGATCGCCGGGAGCACCACGAGGATCGCGGCCATGCGCACGACCCGCTCCCCATAACGCCGTCCCGCCGTCCCAACGACGGCCCCGGCGACCAGCAGCCCGATCGCGAACCCGGTCGAATGAAGGCCGACCTCGGTATCGGTCAGGTGGAGCTGGGTCCGCAGGTACGGTCCGAGGGCACCCAGGCCGTAGATCAGGTACCCGATCGTGCCCACGACCAGGTACGACGGCACGGCCGGCAAGGGCAACAGGGCGGTGGGCGGACGGGCGATGGCGGTGGTCACGGGACGTCCATCATCGGGCAGGTGGATGCGCCGTGTTCGACGGGGGAGGGAACCGCTGCGGTGTGCTCGCCGTCAGCGGGGCACAGCACCCCATGTCCACGATGGAGACCCCATGCAGACGACCACGCGCCGCACCCTCGCGGCGAGCCTCCTGACCGTACTCTCGGTGGCGTTGGCCGCCTGCGGTGGTACCGCCACCGCGACGAACCCGCCGAGCGCCTCCCCGACCGTTGTGCCGAGCGCCGCGCCCACGCCGTCGCCCTCCCCGAAGGCTGCCGCACTCATCCTGCGGGTCACCTCGGAAGGTGGGTTCATCGGGCCGGCGGCCACCATCGCGAGCCAGCCGCTCATCTCGGTCTATGCCGATGGCCGGATCCTGACGCCCGGTGCCATCGACGCGATCTATCCCGGCCCGTTCTCGCTGACGTTCGTCGAGCGCGACCTCGGCGCGGCTGGCGCGGCGGCGATCACCGCCGCGATCACGGCAGCCGGTCTCGACAAGCCCCAGACCGGCGGCGGCGGGGTCGTCGCCGATGCGGGCTCCACGGTCTTCGCGGTGATGACGGATGGTGTCACCACCACCTCCCGGTTCGCGGGCAGCGCCGGCGGCCCGGGTCGACCGGCCAGTGGCGATCCCGAGGCGACGGCCGCGAACGACCTCCTGGCGCGTCTCACCGATCCGGGCGAGACGTGGGGTGTCGCCTCCCCGGTCTCTTCGACCTTCACGCCTACTGCGATCCGGATCTTCGCCGCGCCAGGCGGCCCCGTCGCCGACCCGCAGGCGAGCCAGTCGCCGCTCGCGTGGCCGCTCCCGACGGCGCTCGCTGCGTTCGGTTCGCCGGCCGTGCCGGACCGCGGGATCAGTGGGCTGCGGAGCGGCGTCGTGTTCGGTGCGGATCTGCCGACGCTCGTCGCGTTCCTTCAGAAGGCGAACGTGCTGACGCCCGTCTCCTCGGGTGGCACGATCTGGACGATCTGGGTCCGGCCGCTCCTTCCGGACGAGGCTGGCGGCTGATCCTGCGGAGACGGCCGATCGGGCCTACTGTCATGGCATGAGCCGAAAGGACCGTCGCCGGCCCGACCCACGCAGCGCCTCCGGCCACGCCCCGGTCGGCCGCGGACCGTCGGGGGGGAAGCTGGTCGCCGCCGCATCGTCCGGCGGCCTCCGGGACACGGCGATCCTGCCGTTGCGATTCTTCTTCGGTGGCACGTTCCTGTACGCCGGCTTCGACAAGCTGGTCAGCCCGTCGTTCTTCGATCCGGCCAGCGCGGCATCGATCCAGGCGCAGCTCATCGCCTTCGCTCGCATCTCGCCGCTGGGCGGGCTGATCCGCCTTGGCCAGCCGTTCGCGACTCCTATCGGTCTCCTCATCGCCATCGCTGAGGTCGCGATCGGGCTCGGCGCCCTGAGCGGTCTGTCGTTCCGCCTCGCGGCGGCCGGCGGGGCACTCCTCTCGGCGCTGTTCTTCCTGACGGCGTCCTGGTCGACGCACCCGTTCTATTACGGTCCAGACCTGCCATATGCAATGGGCTGGCTGACGCTGGCGCTCACGGGTCCAGGCGGTCGGTTCATCCCGCGTTCGATCCTTGCCCTCGACGAGCGGACCGACCTCTCGCCCGGTCGTCGAGACCTCCTCAAGGCCGGTTGGCTGGCGCTTGCTTCAGTGGCGGCCGCGTCCGTCGCGATCCCGTTCCGTGCCAGCGGTCTGGCGGGTGGCACTGGAGACGTCACGCCTTCAGCAGCGCCATCGGCGACGGCCCAGGCGACCGTGCCTGCGGGTGCGATCGCCATCGCGGCCATCGCGGACGTGCAACGTACCGGCGCATTCGCCTTCACGATCCCGTTCGATGCGCCCGCGCCGTTGCCGGCCGGCGACCCCGGGATCATCGTGCGGCTCGCGGACGGCACGTTCGTCGCGTATGACGCGGTCTGCACGCATGCTGGCTGCACCGTTGAGTGGGACCGCCGGGACGCGATCCTGGCCTGCCCGTGTCACGGCGCCACGTTCGACCCGGCGCACCGCGCGGCCGTGCTCGGCGGACCGACGGATCAGCCCCTGGCGGCCCTCCCGCTCGTCATCGATGAAGCCGGCGGCAGGATCTTGCTTCGAGGCTGATCGGACAGTGCTTCGGCGATCCGCGGTCCGCCACGCGGGCCGGCAACGGTCAGCGCAGGACGATCAACCCGTCGATGTCGACGCGCCCACCGCCGACAGGCTGGTCCCGGGCGAGGCGACCATCACGACCCACATCGGCGGGATCCTCTCCAAGTTCGGGCAGCGAGATCTCGTCGCGGCGGTCATCATCGCGTACGAGTCCGGGCTCATCGACCAGGTGGATCCGGGCGACCGACGCGACTGACCGGAAGGACGGACCGTGGGCGACGAAACGAAGCCGGGCCGACGCAGCGCCCACTGGTACGGCGGCACCGACAGGAACGCATACATCCACCGAGCCTGGATGCGCCGCGGCCTGCCGTCCGACGCGTTCGACGGCCGGCCGCACATCGCGATCGCGAACACAGCGTCGGACCTCACCCCCTGCAACGCGCACCTGACCGAGGTGGCGAAGAGCGTCAGCGACGGGATCTGGGAGGCGGGTGGCATCCCCCTGGAACTGCCGGTCATCTCGCTCGGCGAGACCAACGTCCGGCCCACCGCGATGCTCTGGCGGAACATGGCCGCCATGGGCATCGAGGAGATGCTGCGCGCGAACCCGATCGACGGCGTGGTCCTCCTGGGCGGCTGCGACAAGACCATTCCGGCCCTGCTGATGGGGGCCGCGTCCGTGGACGTCCCTGCGATCGCGATGTCCGGCGGTCCGATGTTGACGGGCACGTTCCGCGGTGCCCCGCTTGGCTGCGGCACGGACGTCTGGAAGCTCAGCGAGGAAGTCCGTGCCGGGACGATGACCCAGGCCGACTTCCTCCAGTCCGAATCGTCGATGATCCGTAGCCGCGGACACTGCAACACGATGGGCACGGCCTCCACGATGGCGCTCGTGGCGGAGGCGCTCGGGGCCAGCCTGCCAGGCGTCGCGGGAACCCCGGCGCCGGACAGCCGGCTGCTCCAGAACGCGCACGAGACGGGCAGGCTGATCGTGCAGATGATCGACCAGGATCTGCGCCCGAGCCGGCTGTTCAGCCGCGGATCGTTCCTCAATGCCATCGTCGCGCTCGCCGCAATCGGCGGTTCGACCAACGCGGTGGTCCATCTCCTCGCGATCGCCGGACGCCTCGGGATCCCGCTCACGCTCGACGACTTCGACAAGACCGGTTCGGGCGTCCCGCTGCTCGTGGACCTCCAGCCGGCCGGACGCTTCCTCATGGAGGACCTGCATCGGGCCGGCGGACTGCTGGCCGTGCTGCGCGAGGTCAAGGACCTGCTGGACCCGGACGCGCTCACCGTCACCGGACGTCCGTTCGCAAGCTACCTCGACGATGCGCGGATCTGGGACGCCGACGTCATCCGTTCGCGGCCGGAGCCGCTGCTGCCCGATGCGGGGATCGCCGTCCTGTACGGCAACCTGGCGCCGTCAGGCGCGGTCATCAAGCCGGCCGCGGCCTCAGCGCAGCTGCTCCAGCATCGCGGGCGGGCGCTCGTCTTCGATTCGGTGGAGGATCTTCGCGCGCGGATCGACGACCCGGACCTGGACGTCGATGCCGATTCGGTCCTCGTGCTGCGCGGCTGCGGACCGAAGGGCTATCCGGGCATGCCCGAGGTCGCCAACCTGCCGCTGCCGGCCAAGCTGCTGCATGCCGGCGTTCGCGACATGGTCCGCATCTGCGACGGCCGCATGAGTGGCACCGCCTACGGCACGGTCGTGCTGCATGTGGCGCCGGAGGCCGCGGCCGGCGGTCCGCTGGCGCTGGTCCGGACCGGCGACATGATCGTGCTCGACGTCGCGGCGCGACGGATCGACATGGAGGTCACGAACGACGAACTGGCACGACGGTCGATTTCGGCGGCGACGGCCGACGCATTCGCCGCCCCGACCCGCGGCTGGCAGCGGCTCTATATCGATACTGTGATGCAGGCCAACACGGGCGCCGATCTCGATTTCCTGGTCGGCTCCAGTGGTGACACCGTCTCGCGCGAGTCGCACTGATCACTGGCGATCGGCAGGCCGCAGCCCACAGGGTCTAGCCCGAGATCTCGGCCCGTTCCGTGAAGAGCGCGGTCACGATCAGCGCACCGATGAGCCATGCCGCGACGACGATCAGCGCGGTGTTCGGATCCAGTCGGCTGACGGCCGGACCACCACCGCCACCGGCAGAGCTGGACACCGCGACCACCGCTGACGCGGCATTGAACGGCAGGTACTTGACGATGTCGGGGAGGAAGATGCCGGCGAACTGCTCCCCGAAATAGACGGCGATACCAACGCCGATGCCGGCGAGCTGGCTCCGGGCGAGCGTCGCGATGGTGAAGCCGAGCGCGGCGGCCTCGGCGAGGGCCAGCCAACCGCGAAGCAGAAGCTCGGGCACGGTCCCGAGGGTCGCCGAGTCGCTGATGCCATCGGTCGCCACCTTGGCCAGACCCGCGGCGATCACAGTCACGACGATTCCGATCGCGAACGCGACGAGCAATCCGATCCCCACCATCAGCCCGATCGATGCGAACGTCAGCAACTGGTAGCGGGTCCGGCTTTCACCGCGCGCGACCGCGGCCTTGAGCGTGCCCCAGCTCCACTCGGAACCGGCGATGGCGGCGCCGTAGATCATCGCGAACAGGCCGCCGAGACCCAGGATGAAGGACAGCAGCAGCGAATAGGCACCCGGGAACGTGACGAGCAGCAGCGCCCCCGCTCCGCCGTTCCCGTTCGCCGCGGTCTGCCGCGCCGTCGCACCCACGGCGATGTAGATCAGGGCGAGCAGCCCCACGAGGAGACCGAACGTCACCCACGTCGCTGGACGCCGCACGAGCTTGCGCAAGCCTGATCGGAAGAGCCTCATGGCGTGGTCGCCCCTGCCGCGCCGAAGAAGGTCCCCTCGCTCGTGTCGGCCGACTCGCCGCCGGTCAGCTCCAGGAACAGTGACTCGAGGTCGCTGCCGGTCTCGAGGCCGGACGCGTAGATCCCAGCGGATGCGAGGGCCCGGTTGATCTCCGACGCCCGCTCCGGCTTGACCCGTATCGAGAGCCAGCCTTCGTCGCCGTCGGGTTTCGGCGCGTCGCCGTCGGCCGCGAAGCCGGCGAGGACCGTCGTAGCTGCGGCGATTTCGGGAACCGCGACCCGCACGCGGATGACGCCTTCGCCGGCAAGAAGCTGGTCGATGGGACCCTCGCGCACGAGCTTGCCGCCGGCGATGATCCCGAGCACGTCGGCCAGCTGCTGGACCTCGCCAAGGATGTGGCTCGACACGAAGACCGTCGTCCCGCTCGTCGCTAGCTGCTTGAGCGTCGCGCGCATCGCCACGATGCCGGCCGGATCGAGGCCGTTGGACGGCTCGTCGAGCAGCAGCAGGCGCGGACTGCTGAGCAGCGCTGCCGCGATCCCAAGGCGCTGCTTCATTCCAAGCGAATACGTCTGGACCTTGTCGCCGGCGCGCTCCCGCAGCCCCACGAGCTCGAGCAGGTCATCGACCCGCTTGCCCGGCGTCGGTGCGCCCGCCGAGGCGAGTGCCCGCAGGTTTTCACGGGCCGACAGGTACGGGTAGAAGGCGGGCGATTCGATCAAGGCCCCTACCTCGAACAGGTGCCGCCGATCACGCCGCCCGAACGGGCGCCCCAGGATCTCGATCGTGCCGGCATCCGGGTGGATGAGGCCCGTGAGCAGCCGCATCGTGGTGGTCTTGCCCGCGCCATTGGGTCCGAGGAAGCCGTAGACCACGCCGCTCGGCACGGACAGGTCGAGACCCGCGAGGGCCGTCCTGGCGCCGTAGCGCTTCTGCAGCCCGCGCGTCGCGAGGGCGAGTCCGTCGGTCACGAGTGAATCTCCGATCAGGGTGGTGCCGTCGGCCGAGGATACGTCATCGCCATGAGCGGCAGGGCGTCAGGTGGCGCGACGTGCCCGCGGGTGATGCACCAGGACCGTCCCAGCCGGCGCCGGTCGACCGAAGAGAAAGCCCTGGCCGACGCGGACACCCAGGCCGATCAGGGTGTCACGTTCGGCGGCCGTCTCAACGCCCTCCGCGATCAGCATCACGTCGATCGCGCCCGCGAAATGGACGAGTCCTGCGACAAGGGCCTGACGCGCGGGATCCCGGTCGATGCGCGAGACGAGCGCCCGATCCAGCTTCACGTGCGACGGAGCTAGCTCAAGGATGTGGCGTAGCGAGGCGAACCCCGCACCCGCATCGTCGACCGCAAAGCGAACGTCACGGCCAAGTGTCGTGATGGCGCGACGCAGGCCTCCATAGTCCTGCACGTCGACGTGCTCGGTGATCTCGAGGATGACCCGTCGATCGGTGGGCTTGAGCAGGCTACGAAGCTGCGACCGGGCCATGACCAGATCCGGCGAGACATTGATATCCAGGAAGCCGCCGCGGGGCAGTGGTCCGGCAGCCGCGAGCGCCGCCTTGATCGTGGCAGCCTCCAGTTCCAGCCCGAGGCCCACCTTTGCCGCGGCGAGGAACGCGCGATCCGGCGGGGTGCCGTCGGTGAACCGGGTCAGGGCCTCGAACCCGAGGATCTCGCCCGTGGCCATGTCCACGATGGGCTGGAAGACCGGCGCGAACGCGCCATCGGCGATGACCGATCGGAGCGTGGCCCGCTTCTCGGCACGCTCGGCGCGGTGGCGCAGACCAGGTCCAAGCAAGGACGATGCCAGCGCGGCGAACTCCATCAGCGCCGCGAGCCGCTGGCTCAGCTCCGCCGGAGCCTCGTCGGAACCCGCGGCCAGCAGGCCGATGAGGCGTCCGTCCGACTCGATCGGGGCGAACGCGACCGCGCGGATGCCAAGTCGCAGATAGGCCTCCTGGGGCGAGCCTGGCGAGGCAGGACCGATCGGATCGACCCACGGACCGCCCTGCGCCTTCACGCGCAGCTGGTCCAGCCGGCCATCGGACAGAGGAGGGAGGACCTCCAGGCCACGTCCGTCGCGCAACCGCGCGGCGAGTGGGGTCGCGCGGTCATCCGTCACGAACGAGAAGATGGCCGCAGTCGGGAAGTCCCCGTTCGCGACGATCTCGCTGCAGATCGTGTCGGCGGTGCCCTCGGCGTCGTCGCCTGGCGACAGGCGACGCAGGGCGCCGAGGATCTGGGCACGCTGGGTCGTCTCTCGCTCATGGCGCAGTCGGTCCGTGATGTCGCTGAGGACCCCGAGATGGAGTCCCGGGGAGATATCGGCGACCGCGTGGAATCCGGCGTCACGGATCTCGCCGTCCGCCCGCCGCAGCTTGATCTCGCCGCGCATCTCGCCGACACTACGGAGCGCAGCCCACGCGGTGGCGATGTCGATGCCATCGAGTGCGTCGACGACGAAATCGCTCAGTCGTTTTCCGATGATCTCGTCGCGGGCGAGGCCGAACAGGACCGCCGCCGCCTCATTGGCATCGACGTAGCGGCCCTCGTCGTCCACGATCAGGATCGCGTCGCCAGCACGCTCGAACAGGGTCCGATAGCGATGTTCGCTGGCGGCCAACGCCAGATCGGCCGCCTTCTTCTCGTTGACCTTGAGGAAGTAGACGGCCAGACCGTCGTCGCTCGGATGGGCTCGGACGGCCGCCCAGAGGTCGAGTCCCGGGTAGTACGCCTCGAACGCGACGGTCTCGCCCGTCCGCGCGGCTCGCAGGAATTCGCGGTGGAAGGCGGTGCCGACCACGTCGGGAAAGACGTCCCAGACGACGTGTCCGATCATCTGATCGAGCGGTTTCTGCATCATCCGCTCGGCTTCGTGGTTCAGGTAGGTGAACCGCCAATCGCGATCGAGCGTGTAGAAGGCGTCGGAGATGTTCTCGAGCGCCCGCGCGAGTCGCGCGCCGATGCGCTCTGCGTCTGACTGAGCCACTCGGACGGCGTCGAGTTCGCGCTCACCGGCGTCGGTGCCCGGAGCGATGGCCCGGAGCCGCCGCGGTGGCTCGGGTGTCATATGGGCTGGACGTCTGGGTGATCGAGCGGTCACGAGCCAGCCTTGGCGATGCTCGGCGAGCGCGTCGGACATCGCCTCCGCACTGCAGATCCGCTCGTTCGCGCATTCATGGTTGACACCCAGGTCCCCCTCAGCGTCAGTGGGCGGGAGTATGGCCCTATCGGTCGCGGACGCAACCTCGTCCTCCGGTCACGTTCCCACCAGGACCATCGTCGAGCGACCCCGGTCGGCGTGAAGGTCGGCGATCGACGTCACGGTCGCGTGATTTCATCCTCGTCGGCCCCGCTCGCGACGGCCACCCTTGCGTCCCGCGCGGTGACAGCGTGGAACCGACCCGTCATGTCCATCAACGACCGGAGACGGGTCGATCACGGAGGTCCGATATGGCCCGACTCCCACGGTTCCCGGCGCGACGGAAGGTCGCGGCAGTCCTCGCGGCGAGCGTATTGGCGATCAGCGTCTCCGGTGCGGTCGGTGCCGTATCCCGTGTCGACGTGTCCCCGTCCGCACCGATCAAGGCATGCGTCAACAAGACGACGAAACTCGTCCGGATCAGCGTCTTTGCGAGTCCTGCCTGGTGCGGCTCCAATAGTTCCTACCGCACCTGGAACACGATCGGTCTGACCGGTGCCACGGGTGCCACGGGCGCGACTGGCCCGATCGGACCGTCCGGTGGCGCGACCGGCGCGACCGGTCCAGCCGGTCCTACGGGACCCACGGGTGCGATCGGCCCGATCGGCCCGATCGGCCTCACGGGTGCCGCAGGTGCCACAGGGTCGACCGGTGCCGCTGGTGCTCAGGGCGTGATCGGTGCCACAGGCCCGGCGGGTGCCGCTGGAGCGGTCGGTCCTGCTGGGCCGACCGGTGCGGCTGGTCCGCAGGGTGATCCCGGCGCAGGCGCTACCGGGTATCTCAAGGTGACCGGCGTGGCGTCCGCGAGTGACATCACCGCGAAGACCGTCACCGCAACGTGCACGGCCGGCCGCAGCGTCATCGGTGGTGGCTACACCCTCGGTGGTGTCGCCGGCACCGAGTATGTCCAGGTCACCTCGTCGTCTCCGACGAGCGCGACCGTGTGGACGGTGACATCGGCCGCCACGACGGCGGATCTGTACACCCTGCAGGCGTTCGCGATCTGCGCGACCGTCGGGGCGTAGTCGCAGGCTGACCTGACCACGCCCTCAGAAAGGGCGATCCGCACACTCCAGGAAACGACCCCGGCAGGGCGATCTGTCGGGGTCGTTTCGTGCACGGCGATACTCCCACTGGGTATTGACAAGCTCTTGACAAGTCGGCCAAGAACGTTCATCGTTCTGACCAACAGGGCTTGTCAAGACTTGACAGGCCCACAGTCATGTCCAGCACCTGGCAGGGTGATCGAGCGAGTCCAGGGAGGCGCCGTTTGGCGGTCGGTGTCGCAGCCGAGGTAAAGAGCAAGCTGACGGCCTTGGAGGTCGTCGGTGAGACGGTGTCGCTCAAGAAGGCTGGCACCACCTACAAGGGGCTCTGTCCGTTCCATGGCGAGAAGACCCCGTCGTTCGTGGTCACCCCGATGCGCGAGAGCTGGCATTGCTTCGGCTGCGGGCTGGGAGGCGACATCTTCAGCTTCGTGATGCAGCGTGACGGCGTCCCGTTCCCCGAGGCCCTGCGCACGCTCGCACAGCGCGCTGGCGTGGAGATCGACGAACGCACGAAGCGTGAGGACGCCCGCAAGGCTCGATTGCGCCAGGTCCTCGACAGCGCGATCGCCTTCTATCACGCCGTGCTGACCGGTTCGAAGACCGGTGCGCCGGCGCTCGACTATCTGCACGGACGCGGGTTCAGCGACGCGACCATCTCCACGTACCAGCTCGGCTGGGCGCCCGGAGGCTGGGACCAGATGACCCGGCAGCTCGGCGCCAAGCGCGACATCCGTCCGGACGAGCTGGTCGAAGTGGGGCTTGCCTCGCCGCGGACCAGCGCGAGGGGCGGCGTCTACGACAAGTTCCGCGCCCGCGTCCTCTTCCCGATCCGCGACCAGAACGGCAATGCCGTCGGGTTGGGCGGCCGGTTGCTGGAGGGCGAAGGCCCGAAATACCTCAACTCCCCGGCGACCCCGCTGTTCGACAAGAGCCGGACCCTCTATCTCATCGATCGCGCCAAGGGCCCGATCCGACGCGCCGGCCAGGCCGTCATCGTCGAGGGCTATACCGATGCGCTCATGGCCCATCAGGCCGGCTTCGACAACGTGGTGGCCAGCCTCGGGACCGCGTTGACCCCAGGACACATCGCCCTGCTGACGCGCTATGCAAGCCGGATCGTGCTCGCCTACGACGTCGATGCCGCCGGCGAGAAGGCCGGCACGCTCGGGGTCCAGGCGCTCGCCGGGCTGATCGGTCAGCTCCAGTCCGACGATTCGGGCGTGAAGCTCGAAGACGTGCGCGTGGCCCGTCTCCCCGACGGCAAGGATCCCGACGAGGTCGTGCGCGAGTCTCCGGAGGCCTGGACCGCGGCGATCGCGAACGCCAAGCCGCTCGTCGAGTACCTGATCGGCCATCATGCCGGCCGGTTCGATCTCAAGACCTCTGGCGGGCGGATCGGGTTCGTGGAGGCCGTGATGCCGGCATTGCGCGACATCGCGGATCCGCTCCGCCGCGATGAGGCGCTGCAAGAAGTCCGCCAGGTCTCGGGCGTGGAGGAACGCGTGCTCCGGCAGGTCCTGGATCGACGCCTCGCAGCCGGGAACAACGGGCGGACGGGTGAGAGCCAGACGCGCATCACCGCTGACTCGGTCCTCGCCTCGCCCGATGCGCTGCCGATCCACGACATCCTCGGCGCGATCACGTCGGTGGAGGTCGAACTCCTGCAGCTGCTGCTGCTCGTCCCCGACCAACAGCTCCGGGCGGCTGACGAGCTGGGTCCGGACCAGTTGCCGTCCACCGTGGCGCGCGAGCTCTTCCGGGCGATCGTGCTCCAGCGGGCTCCGGACGAACAGGGGATCCACCCGTCATTCGACCGGACCGCCCTCATGGCTGGACTCGACGAGGAAACGGCGGCGCTTGCCCAGGCGTTGTATGCGAAACCGGGTCCAGACCCCCGGACGCTCGACGATCGGCAGCTCGACTACGAGATCACCCGACTCATCGTCCAGCTCGAGGACGACCAGCTGCGCGACCGCAGCGACTACAACGAAGCCGCCCAGGGAGAGGCGGAACGGGCAGGGGACGTCGAGGCCATCGCTCGTCTCATGCTCGAACGACGTCAGATCAACGAAACGCGTCGGTCACTGGACCGCCGCCGAGACCAGACCCGGCTGCTTGCCAGCCACCGGAGGTAACCATGTCAGCCGACCCGCTCGACAAGCAACTCGTCGAAGCCGTCCTTTCGCGCCCGCGCCGAGGAAAGGCAGAACTGGAAGAGGCCAAGCTCGCCGGGCTTCGACCGTCGCGCTCGGCCGCGGCCGCTACGGCCGACGATGACGACGACGACGATGACGACGATCTCGATCTCGGACCCGAGGCGCTCGGGGACGACGGTCCGGACGTGACCGTGATCGTCGAAGAAGACTCCGCCACGGATCCGGTGGCCAAGCTGCCGTCCGATGCGCCGGCCAAGCTCGACCCGCGCGAGGTCGAGGAGCCGACCGCCGAGGATCTCGAGGCCATCAGTGCCGACATGATCGGCATCGACGACCCGGTCCGGATGTATCTCAAGGAGATCGGCAAGGTCGCGCTGCTGACCGCCGAGGAGGAGGTCGTCCTGGCCAAGGCGATCGAGCTCGGCGAGCAGTTGGTCGAGGCGCCCTGGAAGGGTCTGGTCTCGCTCCACGAATGGACGCTTCACGACACCGAGCGCAAGACGCGTACCGCGAAGCAGCAGCATCGTCTGCCGTTCGGGCCGGAGGCACACGAGTTCGTGCGCATCGCGATCAGCGCGGACGGCGCCGCGGACCTGCTCGTCACGACACCGGACTTCCACCTGGTCCGGGCCGGCAAGGACGCGCAGTCCGAGGGCACCAAGGAGCGTCTCAAGGAGGCGAAGAAGCTCCTGCTCAAGTACAACGAGGCGCTCACGCCGGAGACGTTCATCGAACTGCTCGACTGGGCGTACCTCGCGGTGCACAACGGCGATCTCGACTCGCGCGACAACGTCGGGCTGCGGGCGATCTACGACTGGACCCGCGATTCGGTCGCGTTCCCGGCACTCGAGCGCTGGATCGAGGCCGGCAACGATGCCGAGCTTCTCAAGCGGATGGGTTTCGACCCCGAGGTCCCGCTCGCCACGAAGCTGCGCGACCGCAAGGGCACGATCGTGGTCATCGGGCGCGATGCCCGTGAGCAGCTCACCTCAGCGAACCTGCGCCTCGTCGTGTCGATCGCGAAGAAGTACATCGGGCGCGGGATGTCGTTCCTGGACCTGATCCAGGAGGGCAACATCGGCCTGATCCGGGCGGTCGAGAAGTTCGACTTCGAGAAGGGCTTCAAGTTCTCCACGTACGCCACGTGGTGGATCCGCCAGGCCATCACCCGCGCGATCGCGGACCAGGCGCGGACGATCCGTATCCCGGTCCACATGGTGGAGACCATCAACCGACTGATCCGCGTCTCGCGCGGGCTCTTGCAGGAGCTGGGGCGTGAGCCAACGGTCGAGGAGATCGCCGAGGCGATGTCCAAGGGCCAGGAAGTCCAGGTCACCCCCGAGAAGGTCCGCGAGATCATCAAGGTCTCGCAGGAGCCGGTCTCGCTGGAGACCCCGATCGGCGAGGAGGAGGACTCCCACCTCGGCGACTTCATCGAGGATCGGGGCGCACTCGCTCCGGCCGAGGCGGCATCGCATCAGCTCCTCAAGGAGCAGGTCGAGGCCGTCCTGGACTCGCTGACCGGTCGCGAGCGACGCGTCCTCCAGCTTCGGTTCGGGCTCGAGGACGGCCGTGCCCGCACCCTCGAGGAAGTCGGCAAGGAGTTCAACGTCACCCGCGAGCGGATCCGCCAGATCGAGGCCAAGGCTCTCCGCAAGCTGCGCCACCCGTCCCGCAGCCGCAAGCTGAAGGACTACCTGGAGTAATCCTCGCGGGGGGAGTGGCGCGGGGGGAGTGGCGCGGGGGGAGTGGCGCGGGCGGGAGTGCCGCGGGCGGGGGAGTGGTCCCCGATTGCACGATTCGCAATGTCTGTCGGGCGGAGCTGGGCTCGACCGTCGCGCCTTGCATGATCCGCATGTCTGAACGTCTTTCTGGACCCGTTCGGTCGTGCCCTTGCCCTGGACGCAACGAAACGCAGTAGGCTCGCCCACCGACCGTTGGAGATTGCGTTTTTCGCAACTGATTGGCCGGTCGCCACTGAATGCCGGTCGCAACGGATCGGACGCGAGTCAAAGCAGGATGAGTGTGCCGCCGCCGGGGTCCACACCGTCGCGGAGACATTCGAGCGCGCGTCGAGCCGGGATCGGGAATCGTCCTAGAAGGGCGTCCGCGTGCGCGCGGACCAGCTCCCGGTTAGATCTGGAATCCAGCAGCAAGAGTGAGACGTGGTCGACCTCTCCATCACGGGCCTTCAAGGCCAACCGCCGCTCGAGAGCTTGCAGGTCGCGCGGTCGGGTTTCGGCTTCGATGCCCATCCGCCAATCGACCCCGGAGATCCTCACATCCCAGGCGCGCCGATCCCGGCGGTCAGGAAACACGACCTCGGTCTCGAAACGCAGCGATAGGCCGACCCGGCCGCGCAGCCGATCGATCAGGGACGTGTGCGCTCGATCGCGGATCGGCTCGCCAGCGGGATATGCACGCACCGAGAGATCCAGACCGACGGCCGCAAGGGCGACCGTCGCCTGCTCGATCGACAGTCCCGCCGTGAGCCCACGCTCCAATCGGCTGTACTGAGCGGCGGAGATCCCGAGGACCGTGGCGAGCTCGGCCCCCGCGAGCGACCGGTCCATGCGACCGTCGCGAAGCGCGCGCAGGACCTCCTCCCGGTTGGCGCGAGCGCGGGCCTTCGCCACAGCGATGAGTTGCGGACGCCCGGCCATGACGCCATCGTGGCGTTCGCCGTGTACCTGTGCCTTAACGGGAGGTTCGACGCGCCCAGCGTTCCGCGGTGAGCCCGATCGGTTCGCCGGACCACCCGGGATCGGAGCCGGCCGGCCGCAACCGACCGGTCATCCAGTCGCGGTACCAGGGCGCCCACGTCCGCGCGCCCGCCACGACCCCGCCGCCACTCCACCCGTCGCCCGCCACGACACTACCGCCGCCCGCCCCGACCCCGCCGCCACTCCACCCGTCGCCCGCCACGACCCCGCCGCCCGCCACGACATCACCGCCCGCCACGACCCCGCCGCCACTCCACCCGTCGTGGTACTCCGCGAAACTCCGTCCGAACGGCGCCACATCCGACCCTCGCGTCGAGGTGTATGCCCCGGCGTCATGGAGCGGCGGCAATGCCGCCTCGGATAGCCCCAGCGCGCGGTACGTCGCCTCCACCTGGTGCAGCCACTCGTGTACGTATCCCTGCTCGGGATCCGGGTCCATCGCCAGCGTCTCCCAGTGATCGGTGGAGATCGACGAGAACCCGGCCCCGAACGTGGCCTCGCCCGGACCGATCGTGCACCCCCAGCCGCATTGCGGTACCTCCGGCGTGCACGGCCACAGCGCGACGACCGAGTCGTATCGATCCGGCGCCACCCACGTTTCCAGCTCCTCGCGGCACTCGCGCGGTCCCACCCACCAACGTCCGCCGCCGCTGGACGAGAGCGATGTGACCCGACGGCGCACCTCGATCACATCGACCGGGGCCAGCGTTGCCGCCCCCTCGCTCCAGCCGAGGATCGTTGCCGGCAGGCGTTCGATGACGCCTTCGATGACAGCCCGTTCGGCTCGCCCCATCACGCGCTGCGCCCGTGTGCGTCCCAGCCCGGATCCGTACCGGGCATCCAGGACCGGATAGAGCAGTACGATCGTCCGCCAAGCCTGCGTCATCCCGGCAGGGTAGCGGGTCGGACGCACCGCCCGGCTGCTCGGACTCGCTGGCCGGCTGCTACGATCGGACGATGCCTGCCAAACGCGCTACCGCGCGCCGCGCCGCCACTGCGCCGGGTCCCCTCGTCGACGTCGCATGGCTCGCCGCCCACCTCGACGACACCGACGTCCGGGTCGTCCATGTCTCGCCCGATCGCAAGGTCTACAACAAGCGACACGTCGACGGTGCCGTCTACAGCGACTTGCACAAGGAGCTCGCGCTCAAGGGCACCGCCCCGGACACCGGCGACGCCGAACGCGAATGGCTGGTCCCGACCCGCGAACAGACGGAGGCGGTCCTGCGACGCTGGCGAGTCGGGGAGGGTGACCGGATCGTCTTCTACGACGACATCGGGCTGAACCGCCAGGCGATCCGCGGCTACTGGCTGATGCGCCTGTACGGATTCCCCAAGGAGCGGCTCCACATCCTCGACGGCGGCATCGACGCCTGGCGACGCGCCGAACGACCGACGACCGCCACCATCCCCGAACCCGACCTGGCTGACGGTCTGCGCGCGCCCATGCGCCTCAGCGAACTTGATGCAGCGCTTATCGCGACGTATGACGAGGTCCTCGCCTGGAGCCGTGAGTCCGCAAAGGACCGAACGGCACCCACCCGGCTGCTCGATGTTCGCACCGCATCGGAGTGGGTCGGCACGGATCTGCGAGCGAGGCGCGGTGGCCACATCCCCGGAGCGCGACACCGGTTCTTCGGCGACCTTCTGACCGAGGAAGGCACGTTCCGGCCCGTCGCGGAGATGGTCTCCCTGGTCCGCGCCTCCGGCACCGACCCGAGCGAGCTCCGGGCCACGTACTGCCAGGGCGGCGTCCGTGCGGCGCTCGTCTGGTTCGTGCTCCGTGAGCTGGCCGGGTTCGATGGCGTCAAGAGCTATGCCGGCTCGTGGGAAGAGTGGGGGAACCGCCCTGATAGTCCCATCGAGGCCCCGTGACGCCCGATCCGGGCCTGCGAGACTTGATCCAGGCCTGTGAGGCTTGATCCGAGCCCGGTGACGCTCGATCCTCGCCCCGTAACGGCCTAGGCGGTCTGAGGTATCCTTCCGACCGGTCGCGCGATGCGACCCCCGATGGGCCGATGCCCGTCATCCGTTCCGGCGTAGCTCAGTGGTAGAGCGGGCGGCTGTTAACCGCTTGGTCGTAGGTTCGAGTCCTACCGCCGGAGCCATCCTTTCCCGAGGTCCGCTTCCGGGTGCGCTGGCGGCGCTGCACGTCCCGACGCAGGACGGGCGATCAACGCACGGGCGAACTCGGACCGGTCAGGCAGCTGCCCGGGGGGTGATCGGATCCGACAGCCGCATCGCCAGCGCGTCGAGCGGCATCGGCCGGCCGAAGTAGTAGCCCTGCCCGAACGGGCATCCGAGCTCCAGCAGGCGAGCGGCGGTCTCGGCGTCCTCGACACCTTCGGCGACGACCGCCACGTCCAGCGCGACACCAAGGCTGACCACTGCCTCCACGATGGCCGCCTCGATGGGGCTCGCGAGCATCGCCGAGACGAAGCTGATATCGATCTTGAGCTCATCGATCGGGAGCGACCGCAGGTTGCCGAGTGAAGAAAAGCCGGTCCCGAAG
>JBBQLI010000022.1:0-33007 GCA_038327765.1 Candidatus Limnocylindrales bacterium
CAGCGCAGATCCGCGACCTCGCCCCAGGCCACTCGCTCGAGTCGGTCGTCGACAAGCGCCCTCTGGAGTTCCGCGAGTTCCGCGTCGAATGCCGCGGCCGACGCATAGCGCCCGGTCCGCGGCGCCACCTCGCCCGCAAGGGCCGCACGTGTGCGACGCAGTCGCTCGGCGATGAACCCGAAGCGCTGGCGGTACGGCTCGTCCGGGAAACGCCGATGGAGCTGGCGATCCACCTCGGGCAGGTCCTCGGCATCGCGGGCCAGGCGGCTCGCCATCGAGCGTGACAGCTTCTCGGGCGGTGTGGTCGCGGCAAGGGTCTGCATGAGGCGGGTGGCGACCGCCTCATAGCCGTGCAGGACGTGATCGGCATGGATGCGCATCGTGCGCTCGGTGATCTCGGCGGTCACACCGGGATTACCGTCGCGGTCGCCACCGATCCAGCTCCCCCAATGCAGGAACGCGTGGACTCGTGGGGCCCGCGTGCCGCTTCGCCCGGAATCGCGTGCGACCCCGTGCGCAGGGCGGGCCGCCGGCGGATCCAGCGCTGCGTCGAGTGCACGGTAGATACGAGGCACCACCGTGAAGAGTGTGGCGTCGAAGAAGGCCATCGCTGAGCGGGCTTCGTCGAGGGGCGTCGGCGCGACCGTGCGCAGATCCGAGGTGCGCCACAACAGCGTGATCTCCTCGCGCAGCCGTCGCCGGATGTCGCGATCCTCGGCCGGGGTCAGCCGGGAGTCGTCGAGTCGTCCGAGCAGAGCTGCGCAGCGCCGCAGGGCCACGAGCGCGGTCCGCCGCCGGGCTTCGGTGGGATGCGCGGTCAGCACCAGCCCCACCGACAGGTGGGCGAGGCGCACGTCCAGGTCGGCGTCATCGTGGCCATCGTGCCGGAGCCGCGCGACCGCCTCGGCCACGGAGTCGTCGAGGACGCCATCCCTCGCGGCGCGCTCACGCCGACGCAACGCCCGGACTCGGCCGCGCGCCTCGACCAGGTTGACCAGCTGGAAGTAGAGCGCGAACGCGCTGATGACCGCTTCGGCGGAGTTCAGATCAAGCCCCACCAGGTCCGAATCGAGACGCTCCCGCTCCGCAAGGTCATCGTCCTGGCGCAGCGCGATCGCCCGTCGGCGGATGCGCTCGACCAGCTCGAACAGGTCCGGGCCGGCTTGTTCGGAGACCACCTGGCCAAGCAATGCCCCGAGCAGACGTACCTCGGCCGCCAGCGGATCGATGGCGCCTGCGGTCCCGATCCCGGCAGGTTCGGCTCGGATCGCGGCGGACGCCCGGCGTAGCTGACGCACGCTCATGCGGCCCGACCTTGCTGACCGTTCCGGTTCGCAACCTTTCCGCTATCGCAACCTTTCTCGGGGCAGCGGCTCCGTAGGCTTGTAAGGTGATGGTCATGACGACCGGCCGGCCGACGCGCGATCGAACGCAGACGTCCGTGCCGGGCATGCCGATGCCCCGACCACAGGAGGCTCCGACGCGAACCGAGCCGACCCAGCTTGATCAACTGCGCTTCCTCCACCAGGTCCTCCGCCTGGCCACCACGGCGCGCACCTGGGATGAACTGCTCGAGACCGTGGTCGACGGGACCCGCGACGAACTCCACGCGGATGTCTCCTCGCTCTACCTGCTGGACCGGGATGGAGCGTACCTGACGCTGGCCGCCACGAATGGCCTCGACCGATATCAGATCGGGCGCGCCCGGGTGCCGTTCGGGGAAGGCGTGACGGGTCGTGTAGCCGCCGCCCGCGAGCCGCTGATCATCCCCGACGTGAAGGCCGACCCACGCTTCCAGTGGGTGCGCGGCATCGACCAGCGCCGGTTCATCGCCTCGATGCTGTCCGTGCCGCTGACCTGGCACGGCCAGACGGTCGGCGTGCTGAATGTCCAGACCGAGAAGCCACGTGACTTCACGGCTGCGGACGCGGACCAGCTCCGTGCTGTGGCCGACCTCCTGGCGGGCATCGTGGAAAAGGGCCGCCAGCAGAGCGAGGCGGAGGCCCGCGTCGAGTCGCTCAAGGCGATCGACGAAGCCCGCAGCGAGCTGATCGCGCTGGTGACCCACGAACTGCGCACGCCCCTCGCGGTGGTCCGCGCCTATACCGACCTGCTCGCGGAGGAGCCGCTCCTCCAGGGTCGTCAGTCGCGTGACGTGATCCGGCGCGAGACGCGGGCCGCCTGGCACCGCGCCACGCTCGAGCAGGTGGAGCGGCTTGATCGGCTCGTCGACTCGATCCTGGCCTCCGTGCGGGTCGTGCCCGAGGACGCCGCCACGGTCGTGCCGGTCGACCTGGATGCGGCGGTCACCGAGGTGCTCACGTTCGTCCGCCCGCTGCTTGCCAGTCATCGCGTCGACGTCCGACCCACACCGGGGCTGCATGCCCTCGCCGACGCGCCGCGCCTGCGCCAGATCCTCGAGCACCTCATCGAGAATGCGGTCAAGTACGCCCCGCCCGACACCACGATCACCATCGACTGGACACTCGTCGAAGGGGTCGTCCATCTCGGCATCAGCGACGAGGGTCCGGGCATCCCGGAGGAATGGCGTGAACGCATCTTCGAGCCCTACGCCCGTCGCGATACCCACACGGCCCGCGGCTCCGGCATCGGTCTGTACGCGGCAAAGCGTCTCGGTGAATCCATGGGCGCCCGACTGTGGTGTGAGCCTGCCCGCACCCATGGCGCCCGTTTCGTCGTCGCCCTTCCCGCCGCTGTGGCGGTCTGATCCAGGAATGAAAGGAGCATGATCACGATGCCTACCCGCCCGCTCCGGATCCTCGTCGTCGATGACGATCCCGCCATGGTCGGTGCGGTCACGGCGCTGGTCGGCACCGAGGGCCACCAGGTCATCACCGCGTATGACGGCCTGACCGCCGTCAAGCGCTTCCGCGAGGAGCATCCGGACCTCGTCCTGCTCGACCTTGCCATGCCGGGACCGGACGGCTTCAGCGTCGCCGGCCAGATGCGTGCCGTGGGCCAGGCGCCGATCCTGGTCGTGTCCGGCGAGAGCGGCGAGGCCGCCAAGGTTCGCGCCCTCGGCATCGGCGCCGACGACTACCTCACCAAGCCGTTCGGCAAGGCCGAACTCCTGGCGCGCATCGGCGCGATCATGCGCCGGGTCGATCGACCGGGCGCCGGCGGCAGCGGCTCCAGCGGACCGCTCGAGGCCGGATCGCTCGTCCTGGAGCCGGGCCGCCACGAGGCACGCGTCGGCGAGACTTCGCTGACCCTCACCCCCACCGAATTCCGCCTGCTCGAGGCGCTCGTCCGTGCCAACGGCGACATCGTCCCGCACCTGCAGCTCGCGCGAGCCGGCTGGCCGGCCGAGACCGACCCGGATCTGCTGTGGCTGAAGCCGCACCTGGCGCGCCTGCGCTCGAAGGTGGAAGCGGCCGGTGGCCCGCATGTGGTGGCCGTCCGGGGCGTGGGCTACCGGATCGTCGTCGAGGGGTAGCGACGAGGCCCGGTCACCTGGGCCTCGATCCGCACGGAGCGGCGCTGGGCCAGCGCCCGTCAGACGGGCAGGGTGAGCGGCTGTCCGCTGGCGTCGTGGGCGGCTTCGGCGCAGGCGATCCGACAGCCACGCGCATCGCGCCCGGCCATCGGACTGAAGTGGTACCACCCCTCGCCCTGGCTGGCAAGACGACAGCCGCACGACGCGCAGGTCACTGGCGCGCCACGGCCCTCGCGGACGGCGGCGACCGTGCCCTGGAGCTCGGGATCGGATGGGTGGATCATCGGCGGGCCTCCGGGTGGGTCGGGCGGAGCGGGGACGGCCATCGGGGGAAAGACGGCCCGATCGTGAGTGGAGCGTAGGCGGGACCCCGTCACGCGTCGGCGGCGGGACGGGTGCAGCGGGGTTGCGGTCCGGTTGCGAGCCGCGGTCAGCACCCTGGCGTTCCCCGGCGCTGACCCGCGGGCCCGGGGTTCAGGCGAACGGCGTCGGGACCCCGGGCTTGGCGCGTTCGATCGGGATCCCGGCCGGGGTGCTGGATCGCTCCGGCGTGGCAGCGACGACCGGGATCGCGACCGCGGCGACCGTCGTGGTCACGGGCGTGTTCGGTTCGACCAACCAGATCGACGATGGCAACTGCGGATCCAGGAGCAGCCGGGAGGCCAGCTCGGAGCCGGCCTCGCGGTGCGCCTCGAGCAGCCGATACAGCTCGCCGAGGCGAGCCGGGCCGTCCTCGCGGTCGCCCACGACGGCCGCCAGACGCGTGGCACCCACGCTCGACTCCGCGAGCGCCGCGACGTGGCGTCCGGACGGGTCATAGAGGTAGGCCCGCCCACCGGTCATCCCGGCGCCGAAATTCGCACCGACCGGACCGAGCACGACGACCGTGCCCCCGGTCATGTACTCGCAGCCGTGCGGCCCGATGCCTTCCACCACGGCCTCGGCCCCCGAATTGCGCACCGCGAACCGCATCCCGGCCCGCCCGACAAGGTGTAGCCGGCCGGCCGTGGCGCCATAGAGCACCGTATTCCCGGCGATCGCCTCGCTGGCGGCCGTGGCCGCGAGATCGGGCTCCGGCACCACGCTGACGGTCCCGCCCGAGAGACCCTTGCCGACGTAGTCATTGGCCTGTCCGACGAGACGGAGCTCGACGCCGGGGCCGGCGAACGCCCCGAAGGACTGGCCTGCGGCGCCTCGCAGTCCAAGCGTCACCGGGCCGCGCAGATCGCCCCGCTCCAGGGCACCCGTGAGCGCCGCCCCGAACGATCGATCGGCGGTGGTGACACGCAGGCCGGCGGCGGTCACCGAGCCCTGGCCACGGAACGCGGTGGCGATGCCGGCCTCGAGTGTGGACGCGGGCGCTCGACGGACCTCGCGATCGGCGCTGGCCGGGTCGGACCGTCGGGAGACCGAGGCGGTCCACGGTTCCGCACCGACGACCGGGGTCAATTCCGTGCGGGCCGCAGCGATCGGCACGAGCAGGCGTCGGCTCTCGCCGATCAGTTCACCGACCGTCCGCGCGCCGACGGCCGCGAGTTCGCGCCGGAAGTCCTCGGCGATGGCCGTGAAATAGCGGACGACGTCATCGGGCGTGCCCGTGAACTTGGCGCGCAGATCCTCGCGCTGGGAGGCGATCCCGGTGGGGCAGGTATCGAGGTGGCACTGGCGGGCCATGTCACAGCCCACCGCGACCAGTGCGGCGGTCCCGAAGGCGAACTCCTCGGCGCCGAGAAGCGTGGCGACGATCAGGTCCCGGCCGGTCTGCAGGCCACCGTCGGTCCGCAGCGCGACGCGGTCGCGCAGTTCGTTCCGGAGCAGGACCTGGTGGACCTCGGCGAGACCGAGTTCCCAGGGTGCCCCGACATGCTTGATCGACGACAACGGGGAAGCGCCCGTCCCGCCGGCATGGCCGGAGAGATGGATGTACGAGGCGCCGGCCTTCGCGACCCCGGCCGCGATCGTGCCGACCCCGCGACCGGCGACCAGCTTCACGCCGATGCGCGCGCCCGGGTTGATCGCCCGCAGATCCGCGATGAGCTGGGCCAGGTCCTCGATCGAGTAGATGTCGTGGTGCGGGGGCGGGCTGATATAGCTCTGACCGGGCTGGCCGCGGCGCAGTGCGGCGATATAGGCCGTAGCCTTGCGACCGGGGAGCTGTCCACCCTCGCCCGGTTTCGAGCCCTGGGCGACCTTGATCTCGAGCTGGTCAGCACGGGCCAGATACGCAGCGGTGACACCGAACCGGGCCGACGCCACCTGCTTGATCTGCGCGTCATGGCGCTTGCCGTCCGGACCCGGGACGTACCAGGCTGGATCCTCGCCGCCCTCCCCCGTGTTGGCGGAACCGCCTGCGCGCTGGATACCGATGGTGAGCGCCTGGTGGGCCTCCGGGCTCAGCGCGCCGACGCTCATGGCCGACACGACGAACCGCCGCACGATGCTGCGCGCGTCCTCGACCTGGTCCAGGGCGACGGCAGTCGATCGCCGGATGCGCAGCTCATCGCGCGGCACCGAGCGATCCCCGTCACCACGGGTCACGACGGAGCGGTAACGCGCGAGCGCGGCGTCGATCCCGCCCGGATCGTCGGTCATGGCGAGCGTCGTGATCTCGGTGGCGATCTTCGGAGCGAACAGGTGCGCCTCGCCATCCACACGGAATCGGGCGAACCCGGGATCGGGGAGCCGTGGCTCGCGGCCGGCGGCAGGCGGCGCCATCGCCACCGACACCGCGGCGCGCCGGAGCTGTCGCTCGGCAAGGTCGGCGAGCGTGGTGCGTCCGGGCCAGGCGGCGGCCGACGGGAAGCAGCGCCCGACGACGGGCGCATCAAGGTCGATCACGTCGATCAGCGCGCCACCGATATACGACGCGACCGAACTGATCCCCATCCGCGCGAGGGTCTTGCGCAGACCCGCCTCGAAGGACGTCATGAGATTGCCGATCGCCTCGGCCGGGGTGACGGCCTCGGCGCCGCGGGTGCCCGCCAGTTCGGCCGCAAGCTCGATCGCGAGGCGCGGGTGGACCGCCGTCGCACCCACTGCGAGGACCATCGCCATCGCGTGGACATCGAGCACGTCCGCGGCATCGCTGACCAGGTCCATCCGGCCGCGCAGGCCTGCGTCGGTGAGTGCCGTGTGGACGGCACCGACGGCCAGGATGGACGGGATCGGGAGGCGGTCGAACGAAAAGCCGTCATCGGACAGGACGAGGATCTCCACGCCGGCCTCGGCTGACGCGACCGCCGCGACGGCGAGTCGGTCGAGCGCCGCCCCCAGGCCCTCCGGACCAGCCACCGGCGACCACGTGGCATCGAGTCGACGCAGCCGGTTCCGCGACGAGCGGATCGCAGCGGTCAGACCGGCAAGGTCAGCCACGGTCGGTCGCTGGAGGCGGATCGTCCGCGGACCGCGCGGCGGACCCCCGAGCAGCGCGGGCCGACGACCCAGCTCCACGCGCAGGTCCATGACGATGCGTTCGCGTTCCGGATCGATCGCCGGGTTCGTGACCTGCGCGAATGCCTGGCGAAGGTGGTCTGCGACCGGCCGGTCGAGCCGACCACGGCCAGGGGTCGGGGTGTCGTCGCCCATGCTCCACAACGGTTCGTGTGCCTCGAGCGCCATCGTCTTGATGTCGAGCCGGGCACGCTCGGCGTCGAGGCCGGCCAGGTAGCGGAGTGGCGCTGTCACGGGGGCGGCCTGTTCGCGGATCGTGTCGGCGGCGGCCTCCGGGCGGTCCTCGTGGATCGGGCGCGGTGCGTCGTGGATCGGGAGCGCGCGCAGCGCGTAGGCCTTCGCGTCGGCGTCCTCGAGGATGGCCTTCCGACGCGGTTCCACCAGGAGCAGCTCGCCCGGCCCAAGCCTGCCGCGACGGATCGTCTCGGACGGCTCGAACGGGACCGCACCGGCTTCGGACGCCACCGAGACGAGCCGGTCGCGGGTGACCGCGAAGGAGGCCGGCCGCAGCCCGTTCCGGTCGACCAGGGCGCCGACCCGGACACCATCCGCGAAGACGATCGCGGCCGGACCGTCCCACGGCGCGACGAACCCTGCGGTCCGTCGGCGCAGGGTGGCGACATGCGGATGTGGCGAGCGGCGCAGTCCGGGCGCCTCGGGGATGGCCACCAGCAAGGCGGGTGCGAGGTCCCAACCGGTGGCGGTCAGGACTTCGAGCGCCTCGTCGAGCGAGAGCGAGTCGGAGCCATCCGGCGAGAGGATCGGGCCGGCCGCCAGGAGTTCCGCCGCGATTGGCTTCGCGGTGCGGTCGCCGGTCCGGCCGCGGACCTGCTCGCGATTGCCGCGGACCGTGTTGATCTCGCCGTTGTGGGCGATCGCGCGGAACGGCTGGGCGAGGCGCCAGACCGGGTGCGTGTTGGTGGCGTAGCGCTGATGGAAGACCGCGTAGGAGACGCTGAGCGTGGCCCGCAGGTCCGGGAAGAGGACCGGCAGCTTGGCGCCGGTGACCAACCCCTTGTACACGAGTGTGCGACACGACGCCGACGGCACGGACAGCTCGGCCAGCGCAGCCGGACCCTGGCGGACAGCGGTCTCAAGGCGGCGTCGACCGATCAGCAGCCGGCCCTCGAAGGCGTCATCGGTGAGCAGATGCCCGGCGGCAT
Source organism: Candidatus Limnocylindrales bacterium (assembly GCA_038327765.1). Taxonomy (GTDB): domain Bacteria; phylum Chloroflexota; class Limnocylindria; order Limnocylindrales; family CSP1-4; genus SPCO01. Next base: position 8,071 of record JBBQLI010000022.1, read on the forward strand.
CGACGGGCCGGGTGACGATCGCATGGGCAAAGGTCGGTCGCGAGGCAGCAGCCGCGGCGCCGAGCGCGCCCGCGTCGAACGGGACCGGGCGCCAGCGGGCCACGCTCAGCCCGGCTTCGGCGAGCGCCCCTTCGACAAGACGTCGTCCGCGCGCTTCCACGGCTCGCCCACGCGGGAGGAACGTGGCCACGATGCCTGGTCGGCCAGCGGCCAGGTCGCCAGCCACGAGCGCGAGGACGGATCGATCCAGCGGGATCGAGACCCCGGCGCCATCGGACGATTCGCCATCGGCCCCGAACGCCCCGCGGTGTGCGAGCGAGGCGAGACCCGCGAGGGCCAGCGGCAGGACCCGGTCACGCGAGCGACCCCCGGCATCCGCGACGAACCCCACGCCACACGCATCGTGCTCATGCCGCGCGTCGTAGAGCGGCGGTTCGGAGCTGCGGAGCGGGCTTCGCCGTCGACGTGGGGGTTGCGCCATCGCGTGGTCTCCGGAGACGAGGAGCCGTCACGCCGACAAGACCCCGGCGTGGACCGCAAAGACTACGGAGCGACGTCGTCGTGGTCGTCCCTCTCCCCGGTGCGGTTATGTTTGCGGTTCGGGTGCGAACGGGACCGAACCGCGAACAACGGTTGCGAACCGGGGTCGCGGACGTGCGCCGGCGCTCCCCTCCCGGGACGGGCGCTCCCCCCGCGACCGGGCTACCCGATCAGCGCGGAGCGCTCGTCCTTGACCGGCTCCGGTTCGGGTGTCGGGGCGGTCGGGGGCTCCACATCGAGCAGGTAGCCGATCCCCTGGAACGTCTTGATGCGGCCGGGCTCACCTGGCTCGGCGCCGAGCTTGCGGCGCACGCGCGAGACCCAGACCCGCAGGTACTGAAGGTCGTCGCGGTATTCCGGACCCCATACCTTCGTGAGGAGTTCCGTGTGGAGGACGACCTTGCCGGCATTGGCGGCGAGGTGCTGCAGGAGCAGCCATTCCGTGCGCGAGAGCTGGACCAGTTGGCCGTTCCGGGTCACCATCCGACGCTCGAGATCCACCTCGACATCGTCGAAGCGCAGGATGCCGGCACCCGGCTGGGCACCCGATGACCGACGCAGGACGGCGCGCACACGAGCGGCGAGCTCGTCGGGGTGGAACGGCTTCGCGATGTAATCGTCGGCACCGAGATCGAGGCCCTTCGCCTTGTCCGAAACGGAGCCCTTGGCGGTCAACAGGATGACGGCCACGGGCCGACGTTCGCGCAACTGACGCATGACCTCGATGCCGTCGAGATCCGGCATCACGATGTCCAGCAGGACGATGTCAGGGCGGATCTCCTCGGCCTTGCGGAGGGCTTCCTCGCCACCCGATGCCGTGATGACGCGAAAGCCTTCTTCTCCAAGCGCGAGGGCGACCAATTTCGTGATGCGGGGCTCGTCGTCGGCGACGAGCACGAGCGGCTGGGTGCTCATGCCACCTCCTGGGGTGATGGCGGCGGGGTCGGACGTACCGAAGTGCTGGTCAGTATGACGGCCATCGCGTGACACGGCGATCTTCCGGACGGGCATCGCATTGCAGGCGCATTGCACCCCCCGCAGGGCCTCTGGTAGGGCGGGCTTGCAGCCTCATTACAGGTGGTCCGCGCCCCTTCCCGCGGCGTTGGCCGGTGGCTAGACTCCCGACCTGACACCGCCGAAGGCGACCCTTCCATGACCAGAACGACCGTCCAAAACCAGAGCGAACCGCGTCAGGCGCCGACGACATGATCGTCCGCGTGGTGACCGCGACCGTGCCACGCGACCACATGGGCGCCTTTAACGCTCTGCTGCGAACGCAGCTGCCGATCCTCAGGGCGCAAGAGGGCCTCGTGTACGTGAAGCTCGCCCGACGCCTGACCGACCATGTCGAGGAGGTCGTCCTGCTCGAGGAGTGGCGGGACGTCGATTCCCTGTACCGGTGGACAGGCCCCACGCTCGAGAAGCCGCGGCTGGTCCCGGGCGCAGAGGCGCTTGCCGAACGGATCGAGGTCCGTTACTACGAGGCGCTCGACGTCGTCCCGGATCCGGACGGAAGCTGAGACCATGGCCGTCTCCGTTGCCGGGAACGGCGCCTCGACGAGCGACGTCCCCGGCGACCTGGTCCGCGCCCGCCTGTTCGACGCCGATCGGACGGACCGCGTCATCGAGCTGGACGCGGCTCTTCGCCAGCGCGTGGGCTCGAAGCAGCTCCTGTGGCTTGACTTCGACGGCGGGGTTCCAGCGGAGGTCGCCGCGGCGCTCGCCCGGAAAATGACCCTGGACCGTCGCACGATGCAGGCCCTGATCGAACCCGGCGAGGGCCCGCATATCGCGGTGCATCGCAAACACGTCCACCTCCGGATCGTCACGAAGATGTCCGATCCGGCGCGCGAGCGCTCGGGCTGGCTCGAGATCGTCGCAGCGCCGAACGTGGTGATCACGGCGCACCGCGAACCGGTGGCGTTCCTCAAGCAGATCGACGATCGCATCGAGGCGGACGCGAGGGTGGGCGCCATCGACGCACCGTCCTTCGCGCGGTCGATCATCGACGCCGCGATCACCACCTACTTCCAGGCCGTCGATGCCATCGAGACCGCTGTCGACGACCTGGACACCCGGTCCCTCCGGAACGATCCCGACGACGACCTGCTGCCCGCGCTGGTGGCGCTTCGACGTCGGATCGCGGGGCTTCGGCGATCGCTGAGCGATCAGCGCGAAGTGTTCGCCGCCCTGGCCGCGGCGGACTTCTCGACCATCGCCGAGGACGAGGACATCAAGGCTGGCTTCGTCCTGGTGGCCAGCCGGTTCGAGGACGCCATCCACTCCGTCGAGGACAGCCGGGACCTGCTGCTGGGATCGTTCGATGTGTTCATGACCCGGACTGCCCAGCGCACCAACGACGTCATGAAGGTCCTCGCCCTTGCGACGGTCCTTCTGCTGCCGGGTTCGCTGATCGCCGGCTTGCTGGGCATGAACGTCATGATCCCGCTCTCCAAGGACGACGCGACCAGCTTCTGGATCGTCCTCGCGGTGATCGCGATCCTCGCGGGGGCCGTCCTGGTCATCGCTACCCGAAACCATTGGATCCGCTGGCGTTCGCCACGGGCGGCGAAGGTGGCCCCGAGCGACGACCCTCCCGGCACCTGACCCGTCCGGTCGCGACGGGAATGCAACGGGCGCGACCGAACATGTGACGCCGATCCGCCATGCCCGCCCGTACGCTCGTCGTGGCTGCCTCGCTTGTCCTCGGACGGCGGGTGCGGACCTTGAGCCCGGCCGCAGGATGTTGGTCGGGCTCCTCCATGTCCACCAGGACGACCGCGCAACAGCGCGAGGCGAGCAGTCCATTTGTCGGTATTCGTCAGGTATTCGTAATGGCCCAGCGGGGAATCGTTGCGCGCCCGCGCGTCGCTGCCCGCCATGGTGATGGCTGACGCTCCGGTCTCCCCGGAGCACCAAGAATGACCCCCGCGGCTGGTGGGTGTGAAGCCCGCGAGGGCTGGAGGTATCGAGATGGGAATCATCGCGTGGATCGTCCTTGGGGCGATCGCCGGCTGGATCACGAACATGATCATGGGCGGCTCGGAGGGCGTCATCGAGACGATCATCCTGGGCATCATCGGCGCGGTCGTCGGCGGCTGGCTGGCCGGCACGGTCCTGAAGGTGGCCGACGTGACCGGCATCAACATCGAGAGCATCGTGGTCGCGGTGGTCGGCGCCGTGATCGTCGTGGCCGTCTACCGGATGTTCGTCGGCCGCCGGTCAACGGGACGGGTCTAGCCACACCGACCTCGCGCAGGCCTCGCGGCCCGTCGCCTGGTCCCAGCGCATCTTCGGGCCCGGCCATGCGGTCGGGCTCGAACCGTGCCCAGCCTGGACCAAGTCATCGGCGCGGGTTCAGCGATCGCCTCCACGTTCGGCGCGTTCACCACGGTCGCAACGCTGGTGTTCTTATGGACGCATGAACGGGCACGCCTCCAGCGGTTCGTCCTGGCCTTCCTCCCAGCGCCCCGACGAGCGGCTACCGGGGCGCAGCCTGGAATGACGTCGAGGACCGTCTTGGTCGCTGGGTTCGTGCTCAGCTGGCGCTGATGGGACTGATGGGCGTCGCGACCGGGATCGCCTATACCGTTCTGGGCTTGCCAGGGGCGCTGGCCGTCGCCCTCGCGACCACCTTGCTCGAGGCGATCCCCATCGTCGGACCACTCCTCGGCGCCATCCCCGCTGTGCTCGTGGCCGCCGCCCTGCGTCCTGACCTGCTCCCCGCCGTGGTGGTCATCTATGCCGTCATCCAGCTGGCCGAGTCGAATTTCGTCGTCCCCGTCCTGATGGGCAACAGCGTCGGCCTCTCGCCGTTCGTCGTGCTCGTCGCGGTGCTGCTTGGCGCGACACTCGGGGGCGGGATCGGGGCGTTCCTGGCAGTGCCGATCGCAGCATCGGCGGAGATCATCCTGCAGCGCCTCCAGGCGCGCGAGACGCCGGTCACCCTCGAGTCGGAACCAAGCCACACCGAACCGGAGCCCGCGGCCAGCCCAGCCTGAGCGACGGGCCTTCGAACCGCGCCTTCAGACCGTTCCCTGGAACCCGGACCGGTGGGTGCGCAACGATGCCTGCCTAATCGTCCTGGCTCAGGACAAGGAGACTGAAGCCGAATTCCGTCCCGCCTTCCGGACGTCGTTTCGCCCAGATCCGTCCGCCCATCGCGTGAACGAGGCTGGCGCACACGAAGAGGCCGATCCCGGATCCGGCCACACGGCGGGCACTGGTCGGATCGCGATAGAAGAGCTCGAATGCCCGCGCCTCCGTAGCGGGCTCGATGCCAGGGCCGTCGTCGCGGACCCGCACCACGACCTCATCGCCCTTGCGCTGGGCGTCGATCACCACCTTCGTCCCGGCCGGCGTGTACTTGGAGGCATTGCCAAGCATGTTGCGCACGACCTGCTCGACGTAGGTGTCCTCGCCCGCGACCACCGGCAGGTCGGACGGCAGGTCGGTCGAGATCGCGAGACCGGGCATGTTGCTCGATTCGCGAGCGACCACGCGCGTCAAGAGGCGCCGCAGCTCGATCGGCTCGGATTCGACCGTGAATTCTCTTCGCTCAGCCTGGTTGAGGACAAGTAGATCCTCGATCAGACGATGCAGGCGCTCTGCCTCGGCACCCACATCCGCGATCAGGCTTGCCTGCTCGGCCGGGTCGCTGGTGCGCCCCGGCCGCATCAGGATCTGGGTAAGACCCAGCACCGTGGTGATCGGTGTGCGCAATTCATGCGAGATCACGCCGAGGAACGCCTCCCGGAAAGAGCCCGCCCGCCGCTCATCATCGAGGAGACGATCGCGCTCCTCCTCGAGTCGCCTCCCTTCCGTGATGTCGGTGCCCGTCCCCACGAGGCGGGTCGGACGCCCTGCATCGTCCCGGAAGACCCGGCCCACGCCGTGGGTCCAGTGAACGGAGCCGTCCGGCCACAGGATCCGAAACTCGCGGCTGAACGTGGTGCCCGACTCCAGCACGGTATCGATCACGCTGCGAAACCCAGCCCGGTCGTCCGGGTAGATCGTCTCGATGTAGCGTTCGTAGGTGGGGGCGGTAGTGCTGGGTTCGATCCCGTGCTGCTGGAAGATCGCTTCGGACCACGTCAGCGACCCGTCACGGACGTCCCATTCCCAGAAGCCGGTCCCGGATGCGGCGAGGACAAGTTCGAGGCGCGCGTCGCGCCGTTCGATGTCCGTGGCCAGGCTTCCGATGTCGTGCAGGGACGTCGTCAGCCGGTCCCGTGACGAGAGCAACGACGCGATCAGGGCCGACAGTCCGATGCCGGCGACGCTGTAAAGGACCAACCCAGCCACTTCGGGCCCGGTCAGCTGGCCGATCGGTCCGGATGGAGCCACGAACACGACCGCGTTGAGTACCGCCGCGACCAGCGTCGCCGTGACCCCTCCGGTCGTGCCCCCGATCCAGGCAGCGAGGGCGACCGCCGTGAGCAGGAGGATGAAGCCCGTCTCGCCGCCAAGGACGGCGTTGAAGGCACCCTTGACGAGGAGCGCGATCACGCCGACAGCAAGACCGACCAAGACACCGGCGACGGGACCGAGTCGGATACGTGGCAGCCCGTGCACCCCGACCTGGCTGCCGTGTGGGGCTGCCTGCCAGAGCCGGCTGAGGCGTCCTCGATCGCCTGCGGATGTGCCCAACCGAACCTCACCCGTATCGAACGGCGGATGGATGCGACCTGCATACCACGGTCGGCCTGATCGGTGCCGAAGTCGCCTCCGCGGAGGATATGGATCGGTCGTCGCGACCCGTGACACACGCACGCGCCGAGACGTTACAGATACATCGCAGTGGACAGCAGCATGGCACCCCAGTTCCCATGAGGCGCTGCGGATCGTCGTCCTAGACGTCGTCAGCGGTCGGCGCCCAGTCCGGGATCGTCTCGAAGGTTTCGACCGAACTCTCCGTCAACGGGGCGTTGATGTCGGCCTGGAACGCCACGGAACCCCATCGGATCCGATCACCCTGCGAGAGCGCCGGCATCGCGCCACATCGAGATCGCCACGAGCTCACTCCGACCGCCTTCGGCACGACGGGCGATCGTCATGCGGACGAGCCCATCCACATTCGGCGTCGATTCGCCCACCGTGCGGACAGTCTCGAAGATGGATGACTCGCGTCCGCGGACGATGGTGCCGCGGGCGACCCGGACGATCACGCGATACCTTCTTCGCTGAGGGACGGAGGGTCTTCGACTCAGGTGCCCTTGCTGAAGAACGCCTGGTAGCGCGAGCGGAACCGCTCGATCTCGGCACGGACGGCCGCGGCTTCAGGGCTCCCTTCGGCCAGATCGGACAATCGTCGCTCCGCTGCGCGCCATTCGCCGAGGACCTGGCCCGCGGTATAGACCTTCGCATCCTGCTCCACCGAACCTGAGGTTGGTTCGAGGATCACGCGGAAGCGCCCGTCGTCGGTCGGGGCGATAGCGAACTTCACGCGCTTTCTCGTGCCGTCGAGCAGCTTGATGGTCGATTCGCCGACGAGGTCCGGCGACCGCTGCGCCTCCCAGGACTCGCGGAACTGGGCGTCGGCCGCGGGGTCGGGCGGTTCGGGGTTGAACGAACCCGGCGGAAGCGACCGAAGCTGGTCGAGCGTGACGCCAAGCATGTCCAGTGCCCGCTGGTTCGCGTCGGCGACCATGCCGTCCGGTTCGACGATCATCGTTGCGCCAGTGGCGTCCATCTCCTGAACCCTCATAGGCAACCCAACAGGGATGGAGTGTAGCCCCAACGCAATCCAAACCGACAGTCGTGGAGTCCCGCGGTCGTGGAGTCCCGCGGTCGTGCACGGGCTCGTTGCGAAGCTTGGGCAAGCCATCGCTCGACTCGGTCTCTGGGCTGCCCGCGCTCGCCGTGATTCGCGGACACGTCGATGATCTGAACGGTCAGCCGCGACTCACCATCGAGTGGGCCGTGCGGCGAGCGCCGATGGTATCGGTCGACGAGACAGGGCAGCCCGCCGGAGAAGACGGTGCAGTGCTGGAGAGGTCGCTACCGCGGGCCGCCCCTTCGACGAAGCGGCCCGAGGGTCAGCACGTCGATCCCTGTCCCGATCACCCAGCCCACTACCCGGAGGACGAGATACAGGACCGCGAGCGGCCAGGCGATGATCGCCAGGAGCAGCGTGATGATGCAGCCATGGTCCTCGCCTTTCTTGATGACGATGACCCGAGGCGGTCCTGATGGCATGTCTCTCCTCCAGTCTGACGAGGGATCGGTAGCGACCCTGGGCAAGGTGACCGAGGCGGGCGTCCCGCCTGGGCGATCAGGTGGGGCTGCTGGATTCCGCCATCGATAGGGGGCCGTCACTGCTGGTCGACCCAAGACCGGCCGGATAGCCGGTCGCCTCGACGGTCGGCCCATCGGCGAATGGTGATATCTCGATCGGCGCCGTCTGAGCGGCACTGAACGCGATGGGACGGCCACTAACGCCTTCGGACCGCCGTTGGACATCAGACCGTATCGCGGAGATCCGTTCCTGGAACGCCTGCGCCCCACGAGTCAGCCGGACGCGCAGCGCGTCTTGGCTCAGGACGGCCCAGCCGGCCAGGCCGGCGATCACCAGTCCGGCGACAGCCAGCGGCCAGCGCGGTCGCCGTGCATGCCTGCCGACTCCAGCTCCGGCCGCTGCCCCGGCGATTGCCTTGCCGACGTCGAGGGAGGGCAGGTCGATCCTGGGCCAGTCGAAATCGGAGATGGCATCGGGTAGCTCCATCCTCGGACGTTCCAGACCCGAGAGCTCGAACTCCGGGAGATGGATATCGGTGGCGGGCACGTAACCTCGCACGGCATGTCCGAGGTTGCGGAGCGGCGTCATGGCTTGCGCCCGGGCAACGATCGTGCCGACCGCCGCGTTGGCCGTGGTCGCCCGCGCCGCCATGCGCTGGCGAGGCGCCTCCGATCCAGATCGATCGAAGACCTTCAGAGCCTTGTCGAACATGTCGCTCTCTTCTTCCTCGCCGTGGCGGCTGACATCTCGTGCTTCACGACGCTTCTTTCCCGATGCGCTCGAGGATGGGGCCTTGGCGTGTGGCAAAGGACGCATCTCCGGCCGCCCCTCGACCTGGGTCATCGGTGATCACCGCCTGACCCGTGAAATTCTCGGCAGCAGGGCGCCAGATCAGCGCCCGACAAGGCGCTGATCTGGCTCGAGGAGAGGTTGGCCGGTCTACCGGGTCGTCTCTTCGCGGGTGACGACCATTTCCTCGTCCTTGTGCTTGGCATCGACGGCCCCTGCGGTCGTGCCCGCGGCGGCGCCGACCGCGCCCCCGATGACAGCCCCGACCGGCCCACCGACGACCGCGCCGACCACGGCGCCGATCACGCCACCGCCGACCGCCCCGCCGACCTCTTCATCGCCATGATGAACACCCTTCTCGAGGGTCTGCGAGGTGGTCACAGGACGCACATCCGTCGTCTCCATCGTCTCTTCCTTGGTGAACCCGTCATCGCTCACGGTCTTGCGCTGGAACTCGGTCATGGGTCTATCTCCCGTACGTCGGGCGCGATCTGCGCCGAGCGACAGCATCGGATACCCGAGCGTTCAGCCAGATCGTCGGACGGACGGAGCCCGTTACACGTGGGCGACAAAAGACGCGGCGTAGCGCAGCAGTTCGCCACGGGTCCGGGCGATGCGTCTAGTCGATCTGGATCGACTCGCGACCCGCAGCGGGGGCGTCGGCGTGCGCCTCGGCTGACTCGATGCGGCGGATCCAGAAGTCGACGATCGAGCGGATGCCGAGGAGCTGTTCCCGACCGGCGTTGCGGAAGTGCTGGCTGGCCTCGGGCGGCGCGACGCGACCCATCAGATCCCGACCACGCTCGCGCAGGCCGCTGCTGGTCTCCAGCCGCTCAAGACGCGTCTCGAGCTCGGCAAGTCGATCGGCGGCCGATCCGGCGTCCAGCCTGGGCAGCCCAGCCGAAGGCGCGCCCGATGGTCGTCGGCTTGTTGATCGCGCCGGCCGCCCCGCCGTGCGCCGCTCGTCAGTCATCGCCCGACCTCCTTCTTGACAGCTCTGGCCCGGCCCGAGAATTCGATCCGCAGGATCCCGCCGTCCATCTTCGCACTGATCGCAGGTGACTCGACCAGGGCCCGCGGCAGGACCAGCGTACGTCGCCAGCCGCCGACCTGGATGACCAGTTCATCGCCTTCGCGCGACAGGCCCACATCTTCCCGGCTCGTGAACGGCAGGGCCACCTCGAGGATGCGACGATCACCTTCGGTCCGGATGCGGTACGGCCGCCCGCGATAGAAAAAGGTGGCCGGATCGTCCGCGCCGAAGAGTGCCCGGCCGATCTCGCGCAGACCTTCGACGCCCACCACTTCGCGATCGAAGAACGGGACTGTCCGGACCGGGACCGGCGCGAAGTCCTGGCGAACCGTCGGCAGGTATTCCTGCTGGGCGTCACGCAGGCCGGCAAAATAGCCATCGACCGAAGCGGGCATGACCCGGTTGCAGATGACCAGGTCGCTCGGATAGCCAAACAGGTTGAAATACGTGAACGAGCGCCGCGCCTCGACGATCGCCAGCTGCTCCAGCGCGAGCACGAGTCGGATCGACGATCGCTCGGGGTCGGCCAGGAGGCGGTGCACGAGTTCAAGGCGGCCAAGGAGGCGTTCTGCCGCTGAGAAGACCTCGTCGCGTGGGACCGGCACCCCGATCATCCGCTCGATCACCGGGCGGCCCAGCCGGCTTACCCGGCGACCGATCGGGGCGATCCGGTCTACCCACCAGCGGCTCGCCTCGGGGAGCGAGAGGAGTCGGAGCGTCTCGCCTGTCGGTGCCGCATCGACGACGATCAGGTCGTACTTGCCCGATTCGACATGATCGGCGATCCACAGCAGGTTGCCGAGTTCGTCCATGCCCGGCAGGACGGTCATCTCCTCGGCCATGACGGCGTCGAGACCGCGCCAACTGAACAGGTCGGTCATGTACGTCTGGATCGTCTTCCAATAGCGCCCGATGTTGAAGTAGACGTCGGGTTCCTGGGCCCACAGGTTGGGAGAGATCTCGGCCGGCTCCGGGCCTAGTTTCGTGTCGAAGGCGTCACCCAGGCTGTGGGCGATATCGGTCGAGAGGACGATCGTGCGATTGCCTCGATCCGCGCTCAGCAGGGCGCTGGCGGCGGCGATGCTCGTCTTGCCGACACCGCCCTTGCCTGTGTACAGAAGAATTCGGGTCACCGTTCGATCCTACGCTTGTCAGCCAGTGTCGGGTCAACATTGAAGTGCGCCCTGCCTGATGGCCCGAAGTCGGATCGAGGCAATCGGGATCCAGGACCCAGCCAACGGGATCGTGGCCGACTACCGCAACCCGGCGACGCCTGGCCCCGACGCGCAGGACGACTACCCGTACGGATCCGCTGACTCGACCGTCGGTCACTGCCTGCTGACAGCTATTCGGACGAAGCCGGTCACCCCGTCGCCCGGTGCGTCGTTCCTGGAGAAGGGTATCGACCGAACTGACGCCCAGCGCAAGGGTTGGCGCGGGTGAACGAAGCAGGTCGGGAGAAGCGCTGCGTCGCCGACACGGTCGCCACGAATGTGAAGTCAGACCCACGGCGGTCCGAGCGCTGCGTCAGCCGGCGTCAGCGGTTTCGAGGATGTCGCTGGGACGCTTGCTCGTTTCCTCGCTTGTAGTTGCCCGTGAGGCGTGCCATCAGCCCTTGCTCGTCACCGTCGGCCGCGTCGGCAACGAAGATCTGGGCGGCTGGACCGCGCAGCGTCGTGGCGACGTGGCCGTGATGGGTGACCACGACGTCACCATTCTTCCGACGTGTCCAGGCGAATCCTTCCGGTGCAGCCATTGGTGAAGTCTGCTCCGTTGTGACAGATGCGTGCGAGCGAGTTCACTGTGACCGACGTCCTGGGTCGGTCGATCCGCTTTGCCGACCCGACGCCGTGGCACTACTGGCGCCGGATCGTCAGTGTTCTGTGATGTAGGCGGACAAGGGCCGCTGAACGCGGTCACAAGTCCGGGGGCAGCGTCGCGAGTCCATGCTCGGTCATCCGGCCCTCGGCAATCAAGCGCCTTGCCGCGGCTCGGTTCTTCGGCCCCCACGTCGACCCGGACCGTCGAGGGACGAACCGGATCGCATACCACTCGTCGTCGATGCGCTGGGTCTGCGTGTCGACCCAGCCATGGCACGCGGCGATCTCCTGCAGCTCCGGGAGCCCGACAGTGGCACGTCCGCTGGAGCGCTTGACGATGGCCACGACCACCTCACGGTCGGACGACCCATGATCACCTAGCCAGACGTCGAACTCGGCCGCACGCGCGACGGAGACCGCACGCGACACATCCATCAGCACTCCTCCGCAACGGCGGTCCATCCGTCCGCCACCATCGTAGGGCGTGCTCCAGTGAGCGCCATCCCCAGCGACCCGATCCGGAGGACGGCTACGCCTTCACGCTGACCGCCCACACGAGGGCGCCGTCCGACCAGCCCCGCGCTCGTCCTAGTCTCCGCTCCCCGCGGTTTGCCGAAACGAGCTGTCGTTCGCATGTAACGCCTCGCTGTTCCGCCGTGAGCCGAAGGCGCCCTCTCGATCGGTAGCCTGACGAATGTCAACAGCTCACGCCATCAAGAGAGGAGATCGACATGTGTCTGACCTGCGGCTGCGGCGAGCCGAACAAGGATATGGGCGAAGCCAACATCACCTACGGGGACGTCAAGCGAGCGGCCGATGAGAATGGGTCGTCCGTCGCGGAGACCGTCGAGAAGCTGGGCCAGGCAGTGACCTTCGAGCAGGAACAGCAAGGGCAGGCCTGATGGGAACCTCCGATCTCCCCGGTGCTCCCGGCGAGTCTGACGACCTGCTTCGAGGCGGGACCGGGGAACGCGGGACCCCCGCCGACTCCGACGCAGACGCCGACCTGCTCGAGGGCGGTCGCGGCTCGGCAGGCCACGACCATGTCGGGTCGCCGCCCGACCAGCGCGACCCGGGCCCGGACGTCGGCGAAGAGCCCACCGAGCCCGAGCCCGACGCGCCCGCAAGCGTCTCCTGACGAAGAAGCCGCGGTCGTGAGATTGTTGCGTCGGCATGCGGCTGCTGCGAGGCGGGTGGATGAGGCAAGGTCCCCGACATCGCGCACTCACAGCACTGCGGCCCGGCCCGCCGGTGGCCGGGCCAGGAAGGTCGACTCATGATTCGTCCTCTGCGCATCGCGCAGGTGGCACCCCCGTTGGAGCGGGTCCCGCCGCTGGCGTACGGCGGCACCGAACGGGTCGTCCATGAACTGGTCGTGGAGCTGGACCGGCGGGGCCACCGGATCACGACCTTCGCCAGCGGGGATTCGGATGTGCCGGGTCGACTGATCGCGACCGTCGACACGGCACTCCGACCTGCCGGCTATCTCGGCGATCCGTTGCCGTACATGCTCGCGACGATGCGGGCCGTGCTCGACCGCGCCGGGGAGTTCGATCTGATCCACAGCCACCTCGAGTGGTCCAGTCTGCTGCTTGCGCGCGTCTCGCCAACGCCGGTGGTCGCGACATTCCACGGGCGCCTGGACCTGCCCTGGTCTGCCGAGGCTTTCCGGGACCCGCCGCGCGGTCTCGTGGCGATCTCCGCCAACCAGGCATCCACGCACCCGGATGTCTCGTTCGAGATCGTCCACAACGGGCTGTCACTCGAGGGTTCACCGTTCGAGCGACGACGTACCGACGCCCTCTGCTTCGTGGGCCGCGTGGCACCCGAAAAGGGGATCGTCGAGGCGATCGAGATCGCGCGCCTGGCCGGACGACCGCTACGCATCGCTGCGAAGGTCGCGCCGGGCGGTCCGGAACGCGCGTACCACGATGCAGTCTTCCAGCCGGCCCTAGAGTCGGCCGGTTCGGATGTCGAGTTCCTCGGGGAGCTGAGCCAGGCCGATCGCGACCACTTGTTCGCCGAGAGCTACGCATCGTTGATGCCTGGCGGCTGGCCCGAGCCATTCGGTCTCGTCGCGATCGAGGCGATGGCCTGCGGCACCCCGGTGATCGCGCGGCGGATCGGTGCGCTGCCGGAGATCATCCGCGACGGTATCGATGGGTTCTTCGGCGACGATGCCGCCCAGATGGCATTCAAAGTGGGCGGCGTCGCGGACCTGGATCGGGCGGCGATCCGGGCGTCCGTCCTGGAGCGATTCTCGGCCGCACGGATGGCCGACGCCTATGAAGCGGCCTACGCGCGACGCCTCGGCGAACCCGAGGAGATCGCGACGATGGAGGCCGAGCCGACGCCGCTCATGCGTCGAACGGGAAGCGGAAGCTCACACAAGATCCGTTAGGCAGCGCTTCCGCCGCGCTGGGTCCGTCAGTCCTCGGGTCCGAGAAGCGGCAGCGTCACGATCACCGAGGTCCCTTGTCCCGGACCATCCGACTCGATGGTGATCGCTCCCCCGTGGGCATCGACGGTCCCCCGGCATGCGTACAGACCCAGGCCCAGACCCGGACTGCCGACAGCGCGAGCGCGGTCGGTCCGGACGAATCGCCCGAAGACCATGGAGCGCTCGTCCTCGGTCAAGCCGATCCCCTCGTCCGTCACGCTGAGGCGGGCCGTCCGCTGATCGACCCGGTCGAGCGCGACCCGGACGAGGCTGGCCGGTGGCGAGTACTTGAAGGCATTGCCGATCAGGTTGGTGACGACCCGTCGCAGCAATGTCGGGTCCCACGACCCGATGAGGTGCGGGCCAGGTTGCACGGACATCCGGAGCCTCGCTCGACCCTCCGCGCCGAGTGCCTCGACCGACGCCTGGACGATCGCCTCGAGACTCGCTGGTTCGAGCGCCGGGTCGAGTGCGCCCATGGCGACCTGTCCCGCGTCGCTGAGGGTCTCGACCATCGCCGCGAGCTCGTCCGCCGCGGCAAGAGCGTCATCGATGGCCTCCGTGACCTGGGCACGATGGTCGTCGCTGCTGCGGATCCAGCGGCCGGCGAGGCGGAGATGGCCCTGCACCAGCGTGATCGGCTGGCGGATGTCGTGGACGGTGGTCGCGAGGAAGGACTCGCGGATCCCGTCGATCCGGTCCGAGAGGGCCGCGATCCCGATGGTCGCCGCGCCGTCGATGGCGTCGCTGATCAGCACGAGTGCGCCGATGATGTCCTCGACCGAAGCAGCCGCGACCCCGTCGTGGAGGGCACGGCCCATCTCCTGTCGCAAGAGCCGGAATTCGGTCACGACGGCCACGGGTCCCAGGCCCTGCGCGAACCGATCCTGGGCATGGGTGGTCGCGGCGGCGGAAACGCGGTCATCATCCATCGGCCCGACGGCCCGCCGGTCATCGGCGATGTCCCGGAGCGCGGCGACGATCGCATCGAAAAGCACCGGGATGCTATCCGCGACAGCGCGATCGGGACGATCCACGTGGAACGGCTGTCGGGCGGCTGCGACGAGCCACGCTCCAAGGATGTGATCGCGAGATTCGGCCAGGGAGTCGGCCACCACGGTCGGGTCCGAGCCACGGGCGATGTCGTCGACGCCCGCGTCGACGTCGGGGGTCGGATGGTCGTCCATATCGTCCGCTCCCTTCCGTCGCGCGATCGTTGCGGCCCCGAGAACTATGACACGCGCGGACCGGCCCCCGGTGGGCACACCGGGGGCCGGTCCAGGAGTTCCGACTAGCGACTGGCGTCGTCGTCGTGCTGGTGGCCCAGCTTGTCCCGGAGGTCGTCCCCGGCATTCCCGAGATCCTTGCGGATCTCGTCGCCGGCATTGCCGACCTTGTCAGCGACGCTCTCGTCGCCATCGGCCTTGCGCCAGCCTTCCTTGGCCTTCTGCTCGGTCTCGCGGTAGCCCTTCTTGATGTCGTCCATATCGTGGACCTCCGGTCGTTGGTCGGCCCCGGGTGCTCCGGTTCCGTTGCGATGACGGTATGCCGTGGAGGGACGCAGGCCCGTCAGCGGATGCCCCGGATCGGTTGCAGGCCCGTTGCAGGCAGTCGTTCAGCGAGACCGGTCGAGGCGGCCGACGAGCGCGCTGCCGAATGATGCCGCCGGCACGAGGGCCAATGCGATCAGGACCCGGTTCGCGCCGCCGACGACGAGACCGGCGACGAAACCGAAGGACAGGGCTGCGCCGAATGCGACCATCGGATCGGAACCTGTGCTGATCCGGTGCTCCGCTTCGAGGACGGCGTTCCGCGCAGCCGACGCCGCATCGGGCAGACGGGTCGTCACGTCGTCAACGGCGGCCCGGCCGGCGGAGATGAACCCATCGACAGCGTTGCGGCCCTCACCTGCGATGCGTTCGCCGGCATCGGCAGCCCGCTGCGTCGCGGTCTGTGTGTGGGTTGTCGAGCTGGTCATCTGAACCTCCTGGAGCGGACGGTGGTCCGCGCGCGGCCGCGGGGGGACGAGACCGGTCGCGCCCGTCCCTATGCACGACCGGTGCAGTCGGTCCCTGCAACCCCCAGTGGCGCAGGGACCGGTCACCACCATGGCGGACCCGGGCTCGCGGGTGCGCCGGTGGAGGCTACGAGGACGTTGCAGCGGTGTGACGGGCGCGGATCGCGCCTCGAGCGTGCAGCCCGGCTCACTCGCCAAGGATCTGAAGGGCGATCGCGAACGCGGATCCGCCGCCGGGTCGAGCCGACGCCCAGATGCGGCCGCGCATCGCCGACACGAGAAGGGCGCAGACGAACAGACCGATGCCCGCGCCGCTCACGATCGCGGCGGCCGTGGACGCCCGGTAGAACAGGTCGAACAGTCGATCGGCGTCGTCTGGCGGGAAGCCCGGGCCGTCGTCAAGCACCGTGACGATCACGTCATGCTCTGCGTCGGTCGTCGCCGTGACCTCGACCGTCACCCCAGTCCCGCCGTACTTGGCGGCATTTGACAGCAGGTTCCGACAGACCTGTTCCACGTAGGTGGCGTCAGCCAGGACCACCGGCAGGTCGGCATCCAGGTCCAGGCGGAACGTGACCCCCGGCCAGCGTGCCTGCTCGCTCTCGATCACGCGCGGGAGCAGGCGCTGGAGGAGGACCGGTTCGAACGCGACCTCGCCGGTGGCGTCACCGAAGCGATTGAGGGCCACCAGATCCTCGACCAGGCGCTGGAGGCGCTCGCTTTCGTCCGAGATATCAGCGAAGACGCTGCGACGGGTGGCATCGTCGAGAGTGGAGCCATCACGGCCAAGCAGCTTCGCGGCGCCGTAGATGGTGGTGATGGGCGTGCGCAGCTCGTGCGAAAGGACGCCGACGAACGTCTCGCGGACCGCCTCGCTCCGGCGAGATTCGGTCGTGTCGCGCAGGATCACGATCGTGTCGGATACAGGATCGGCCTGCGCCGGTTCCCCCACCGGGAAGGTCGAGAGCTCGATCCACCGTTCAGGGTGCTGCTGCGTGCGCAGCTCGACCGGGCCTTGTCGACGGCCGAGCCGTGGCGCTCGGACGGGTTCGGCGAAGGTCGCCACCAGCCCCGTGTACGAGCGCGTCGGCGAGCGCCGCAGGATGCCCTCCGCCGTGGGGTTGGCCATGGTGATCGTCCCATCGGGGGCGCACACGATGACGCCGTCCCCGGTGGCGTCGAGAACGGCCCGAAGGAGGGCCGTCGGAGCACCCACGTCCTGCATGATCGAATCCAATGGCAACCCCCCGTGCGTGCCATGCTCGCACGGTGGCCATTGCGCCCAGTCGCGATGCATCGCATCTCGCGTTGCAGCCACGTCACGGCTGCGGTCGTATGCGCGAGCCGACGAGGGGCGGTCGCCGATCCGGTCAGCGCCGCTCGCTGATCCGGATCAGGTTGCCCGCAGGATCGCGGAAGGCGCAGTCGCGAACCCCGTACGACTGTTCGATCAGTCCCTGGACGACCTCGGCGCCATTGGCCTGACGTTCGGACGTCCACGCGAGGCCGAGCAGGTGCTGCGCCTCGGCAGATGTGCTGGTCACCGTCGCCATCGTGCCGCACGCTACTGCGTCCAGGCCTCGATGGACGACTGCCGGGGCCGCAGTCAGCCGCCGACGTAGGCCGCGAGGTGTTCGCCGGTGAGGGTGGAGCGGTCGGCGACCAGATCCGCGGGCGTGCCCTCGAAGACGATCCGCCCGCCGTCGTAGCCGGGGCCGGGGCCCAGGTCGATGATCCAGTCGGCATGGGCCATGACGGCCTGGTGATGCTCGATGACGATGACCGACTTGCCCGAGTCGACGAGCCGGTCGAGCAGGCGGAGCAGGTGCGTTACATCCGCGAGGTGCAGGCCCGCGGTCGGCTCGTCGAGGACGAGGACGCCGCCCTTTTCGCCCATGTGGGTCGCCAGCTTGAGCCGTTGTCGCTCGCCGCCCGACAGCGTCGGGAGTGGCTGCCCGATCCCGATATACCCGAGCCCCACCGCCGCGAGTCGGACCAGGATCGTGTGCGCCGCCGCGACGCGCGCCTCACCCGTCCCGAAGAACGCCTCCGCCTCGACGACCGACATCGCGAGCACCTCGTTGATGTCGCGGCCGCCGAACCGGTACTCGAGAACGGACGCGTGGAACCGCTTCCCCTCGCAGGCCTCGCAGATGGTGGCCACCCCCGCCATCATCCCCAGGTCCATGTAGGTGACACCGGCGCCGTTGCAGTCCGGGCAGGCACCCTCGGAGTTGGCGCTGAACAGCGCCGCCTTCACCCCGTTGGCCTTGGCGAACGCGGTGCGGATCGGGTCCAGCAGCCCGGTGTAGGTGGCGGGGTTGCTGCGACGCGACCCCTTGATCGCCCCCTGGTCGATCGAGACCACCCCGTCCCGGCCCGACACCGAGCCGTGGATCAGGGAGCTCTTGCCAGATCCGGCGACACCCGTCACCACCACGAGCACGCCAAGCGGGATGTCGACATCGACGTCCTGCAGGTTGTGGGCGCTGGCGCCACGCACCTCCAGCACGCCGGTCCCTTGCCGCGGCATCGACTTCAGGGACGCTCGGTCGTCAAGGTGCCGGCCGGTGACCGTGTCGCTGGCACGCAGCCCCTCCACGGTCCCCTCGAACACCACCTCGCCACCCGCCGACCCGGCGCCCGGACCAAGGTCCACGACGTGGTCGGCGATGGCGATCATCTCGGGCTTGTGCTCGACCACCAGGACCGTGTTGCCCTTGTCGCGCAACTGGAGCAACAGCTCGTTCATCCGCTGGATGTCGTGTGGGTGGAGGCCGATGGTCGGCTCGTCGAAGACGTAGGTCACGTCGGTCAGCGACGACCCCAGGTGGCGGACCATCTTGGTGCGCTGCGCCTCGCCCCCAGAAAGCGTCCCGGATGGCCGGTCGAGCGAGAGGTACCCCAGCCCGATCTCCACGAACGAGTCGAGGTTCTGTCGCAGCCCCGTCAGGAGGGGCGCGACCGACGGTCGATCCAGACCGCTCACCCACGCGGCCAGGTCGTTGATCTGCATCGAGCACGCGTCGGCGATGTTGACCCCGTCGATCCGGGATGACCGAGCGCCCTCATTGAGCCGGGTACCCCCGCACTCGGGACAGGTGGTGAACGTCACGGCCCGCTCCACGAACGCGCGGATGTGCGGCTGCAAGGTATCGAGGTCCTTCGAGAGCATCGACTTCTGGACCTTCGGGATCAGGCCCTCGTAGGTCAGATTGATGCCATCGACCTTGATCTTCGTCGGCTCCCTGTAGAGCAGGTCGTGCAGCTCGGTCTTCGTGTAGCGCGCGATCGGCTTGTCCGGGTCGAACAACCCGGACCCTCGATAGATCCGGCCGTACCAGCCCTCCATGCTGTAGCCCGGGATCGTGAGCGCACCGTCGTTGAGGGACTTGCTGGCGTCGTACAGGGCGGACAGGTCGAAGTCGGTCACGGATCCCATGCCCTCGCAGCGCGGGCACATGCCTCCCGTGAGGGTGAAGACACGCCGCTCGGTCGTGTCCGCGGACCTCTCGACCGTGACATCGGCGCCGTAGTGCCGCACCGTCGAACCATCCTTCACCGTGGGGCGGTCTGACGTGCGGCTGCCCTTCTCCACCGTGATCACGCCGCTGCCTCGAGCCGACGCGACATTGAACGAGAACGCCTGGGCCGACCCGATGTGCGGCTGCCCGAGTCGGCTGAACAGGATCCGCAGCAGCGCGTTGGCATCGGTGGCGGTCCCCACCGTGGAGCGGGCATTGGCCCCCATCCGCTCCTGGTCCACGATGATCGCGGTGGTTAGCCCGTCGAGCACGTCGACGTCCGGCCGTGACAGCGTCGGCATGAAACCCTGCACGAAGGCGCTGTAGGTCTCGTTGATCATCCGCTGCGACTCCGCGGCGATCGTGCCGAACACGAGCGAGCTCTTGCCCGAGCCGGAGACGCCCGTGAACATCGTCAGCCGACGCTTCGGGATCTCGACGCTGATATCCCTGAGGTTGTTCACCCGCGCGCCCTGCACGCGGATCAGGTCGTGCCGGTCGGCAGCCTGCGACCGCGTCTCCGAGCGTGGGTCCGTGCTCATCGCGGCGGGCGTGCCCCTCAGCTCACGGCCTTCTTCACCAGGGCGGCGATCCTGGCCTCGTCCGCGGGCGTCAGCGTCGTCAGTGCGTAGGACGTCGGCCACATGGCGCCGTCGTCGAGCGTCGCCGCTTCTTCGAACCCGAGCGTCGCGTACCTGGAGCTGAACTTCTGCGCGCTCTTGAAGAAGCACACGACCTTGCCATCCCTGGCATAGGCGGGCATCCCGTACCAGGTCTTCGCCCACAGGTTCGGCGCCTGTTCCTGGACGATCGCGTGGATCCGCTCGGCCATCACCCGATCCGACGGCTGCATCGCGGCGATCGCCTCGAGCGCGGCATGCTCACCTTCGGCCCTGTCCTTGTTCGAGCGCGCCTCGGCCTTCAGCTCCTTGACGCGGTTCTTCATCGCGTCCTTTTCGTCGTCGGTGAATCCGCTGGCGTGCTTTGCGGGCTTCTGCGTCTCGGTCATGGTCGGTCACTCCTCAGCGAGTCGTGGCAGCGTCGACACTCCCTGTTCGGGAGGGCGCCCTGCTCCGTCGGTGGTCGCCACTCTAGGCGCCATCGGAGAACGACGCTTCTCGATTCCTGATCGGTCCGCTCAGTGCGGGCCGCCGTCATCGCTCGGACGTGTCACGAACGCGGAGACCAGGAGGACCACGCCCAGCACGACCAGCAGCAAGGGCCAGACCCAGCCGAGGTCGATCGTCGGCAGCCACTCGCGAGCAAGGAACGCGAGGCCCAGCAGCACCAGGACGACGCCGGCCAGCGCCGAGCCAGGCCCCCTGCGCCGGGCTCGACGAGCCGCGTGGCGCTCCGCACGAGCCTGGCGCCGGGCGGCGCGATCCGAGGCCCGCGACGGCGCGGTCCAGCCCGTAGGGGCGACCCAGCCGGGGACAGGCACGTCCGGCGCGGCCGCCGGGGAGCCTGTTGCTGGAGCGGACGTCGCGGAAGCCGTCGCATCACCGGTGCTCATCGGCGCAGGTCGGTATGAGGCGACGTCGTCGGCGTTCGGCACCACGATGGCCATGACGATGTAGACCACCAGGCCGATGCCGCCCGTCAGCACGATCAGGAGCGCCCAGACGATCCGGACGACCGATGGGTCGGCATCCCACATCTCGGCCAACCCACCGGCCACGCCGGCCACCATCCGGTCGTCCTGCGACCGGAACAATCGGTCAGCCATGTCCGCATCCTCCATCGGGATCAAGCGTGAGGCTCGCAGCGTTGCCGTCGATCGACAGGTCGATGACGTCGGGGCCGGTCCCTGATCGGGTCCAGGTGTCGCCCGACTTCGTGAGCCCGCGCTGCGAAAGGTTCTGGGAGAAGGTCAACTGATCGGCAAGCTGGAACCGCAGCGTTGCCGTCGGCGGCACGCACAGGTCGAATGCACCGGCATTGGCTGAGAGCGATCCACCGGTGCCGCCCGAGCCCAAGGTCACGCGCATCCGGCCGGCATTGACCGTCAGGTCGATCCGGCCGATCGTCGCTTCGGTCCCATCGATCAGCACGTCACCGGCATTGACGTCGCCTGTCAACGTGTCCAGCGTCGCTCCGGCGAGGGAGATCGTGCCGGTCGCAGCGTTGGCCGTGAGGTCGATGTGACGGAGCTGTGCGGCACCAAGCGTGACCGTCCAGTCCTGGCGGTGGATCCCATCCGTGCCCGGCCCGCGAAGAGAGAGCGACGTATCGGTCGCGTCGATGCGCGGGGCGGCTCCGCGGTACGCCGCATGGACCCGCCAATCGGTGCCCACTGTCGTCGCGACAGAAACAGACCCGCAATCGAGTTCCAGGGTGGCGGTCGTCGCGCCGGAGAAGGTACCGTGTCGGTCGAGCTGGTGGTCGGTCGCGCGCGAGACGCCGCAATCCGTGATCGACCCGATGAAGGCGGTCCCCGACGCGAGCGCGGAGCCAGCCAGGATGCCAAGCGCAAGCGCCGCCACGGTGGTGCCGGCCAGGGACGCACGGCTGCGACCCAGGATCAGCGCCAGCCCAAGGGCCACCAGCACCAGCGGCCACAGTCGCCAGGCCTCGGCGAGCTGAGCCCCGTCGAGGACGCCTGCCCGCGCGAGGAGCGGCAGACCCCCGAGGGGGATGAGGAACAGACCCCAGAACAGGAGTCCGCGACGGATTCGCACGAAACCACCCCTTGGTGACTGGTTGGATCAGATCATCGAGGTCGACGCGGGCGTCGGTCGACCGTTCATCCATATCGTGACGCGCCGGGAGGTCGCCGACAAAGGCCAAACGTCCATTGACGACAGGCCGGGCGGCCTCCGGAGAGGCCAGGCAGGCGAGTGGCGTGCAGGCGCTCGCGTCGTCCATCGGCGCGTCGCGCGACACCGACCCATCTGTCAGCATCGCTCGTGATCACATCGTCCGAAGGAGACCGCCGTGCGCGTGACCGTCAGTCCTGAGCAGATCAGATCGGCCTTCGAGGCCGTGAAGGACGATCGGTCATTCGACGAGAGTCGCGGGCTCTGGGAGCGCGGCCGACCCCCCGTCGAGATGATCCAGGCGATGTGCCTGCGGCCGGAGATCCTGCGCGGCTTCGCGGGCTTCGGGAACAGCGTCTACCCGGGCGGGATGCTCGAACGGCGGGTCAAGGAGCTCGTGATCATCACCGCCTCGAAGGCGAACGAGTGCCAGTTCTGCACGAATTCGCATTGCGATCTGGTGGACATCGTCGACATCATCAAGGAGCCGCTGCGGGTGGTCGACGAGCCCGAGTCGCTCGTGCCACGGGAGCGTCTGGCGATCGAGTACACGCGCGCCGCGATGACCGCGTCGAACGCGGTCCCGGAGCCATTGATGGGGCAGCTCCACGAGCACTTCTCGGATCCGGAGCTTGTCGAGCTGACCTTCCTTACATCAACATGCTCAACCTGTTCAACAACTGCCTCCAGGTCCGCTACAACGGCGAGTACGCCATCTTCAAGACCGCGGCGAGCTAAGGCGGGCAGGCCCGTTCGGAGCGAGCAGTCCCCGGTCAGGCGGGTGGCGCGACCTCGCCGAGACGACCGTCCACGGCAGCGAAATCCCACACGTCGATCGCGGGCGGTTCGAAACCAAGCGTCGTGAGGGCAGTGCATATCTGGCTGCGGTGATCCGTCCCGTGGTGGAGCGCCTGGGCCAGCCGGATGCCGCGCGGCGCGCGCGACTGGGACCCGTCGTCGCGGTGGCGGACCACCATCTCGTCCGGGTCGAGGTCCTGGGCGACGAGTCGGGCCCAGACCGGCCCGCTGGCCTCCATCGCCGCACGCAGCGTGGGCAGGTCGGCCCCGGCATCCTCGTCCAGCATGTCCACCTGACCGTCGCTG
Source organism: Candidatus Limnocylindrales bacterium (assembly GCA_038327765.1). Taxonomy (GTDB): domain Bacteria; phylum Chloroflexota; class Limnocylindria; order Limnocylindrales; family CSP1-4; genus SPCO01. The sequence goes on from JBBQLI010000022.1 coordinate 31,331, forward strand.
AGGAGCGCCAGGTAGGAGGTGTCGGCCCCGACCAGGTGGCGCAAGGTGCCGATGATCGGGCCGAACGTCCCCGTCACGGCGGTCTCGAGTTGCGCCGGCTCAAGGGCCGCGCATGCATCGAGCAGTCGGATGGTCGCCCAGACCTGATGTCCGAACGCATCGGTGAGGGGTGAGCGGGTCATGGGATCCTCCGAGATCAGGGATTCGGCGAGCCGGGTGGGATTCGAACCCACGACCAAGGGATTAAAAGTCCCGTGCTCTACCGCTGAGCTACCGGCCCACGCCGAAGCGTACAAGACGACGCGTCCGGACCGTTCCAGGTCACGACTGCCGCACGGCTATCGTTGACCACCAGAAGGAGGGTCAATGGCGCGTGACGAGACGGTCGCCCGATCGATCCTGACCGCGATATCGCTCGGGACGGCCATGCTGTCGCCGCTAACGAGCGGGCTGTCCAGCGATGCGTGGCTGGTTCGCTGGCCGAATGGCGAGGCCGTGCTCCGCGTCGCCACCCATCCCGAAGATCCGGTCACCTATCCCAACGAGCACGCGGTCATGCGTCGCCTCCGGGCAGCGGACGCCACCGTGCCGGGACCGATCACCGGAAGCTGGCTCCTGGACGGCTGGGACGGCCCGGCGTTTTCGCTCACGACTTACCTTCCCGGTCAGAACCTCCAGCCTGATTCTCACGTCTGGGCACACGAACCCATCGCCTCCTTCCTGCGACGGCTCCATGCGCTCGATGTGGAAGGTGCCGGGCCCGTCCTGCAGGTCGATGGACGGCTCCGTGGCGCGGTCGACGATCCGACGCTCGGCACGATCCACGCGTGGTCGGGCGCGCCCCTCTGGCCGCTGGATGGGTCGACGCTCGAGATCCACCCGGCACTCGGTGCGCGGCCCGTCCTGAGGGCTCGCCTGGAGGCGCACCGCGACGACGTCCGCGCTGCGCTCCTCCGTCGACCGTTCGTGCTCGTCCACTCAGACCTGCACGAAGAGAACATCCTCCAGGATGGACGATCGCTCGGCTTCATCGACTTCGGGGTCGCCTTCGTCGGAGCGCCGACGTGGGACTTCGCGGCGATCGCGTACTTCCTCGGGTGGGACCTCGCGGATCGCACGCTGCGCAGCTACCTCGACCCGCTGGCGGACCTCGAGGGCTGGCGACACGCGATCACCCTGACCGCCTTGAGCCTCGGACCTCGGCGATGGCAGCAGGACCGCGAGAACGGGCTCGACGAGGACCCGCACAACGAGGCATACCTGCTGGAAACGCTGGCCCGGTTGACGCCCTGAGCGACCGAAGCCCTAGCTCGGGACCGGCACCTGGGTCGGCAGTGGCTCGCCACGCACCCCGGCGATGAGGTTCGCCGCGGCCATCGCGGCCATCTTGCCGCGAGTCGCCCGTGACGCGGACGCGATGTGCGGCACGATCAGGCAGTTGTCGAGGCCGACCAGCGGGTCGTCCATCGGGATCGGCTCCGGATCGGTGACGTCCAGCGCGGCGGCGAAGATGACCCCGTCGCGGAGGGCATCCGCCAGCGCGCCCTGGTCCACGACCGGACCACGGGACGTGTTGACCAGCACGGCCGTCGACTTCATCCCGGCCAGCGACGTGGCATTGACCAGGTGTCGGGTCTCGGGCGTGAGGTTCACGTGGAGCGACACGAAATCGCTCCG
>JBBQLI010000023.1:0-32829 GCA_038327765.1 Candidatus Limnocylindrales bacterium
TGTCGGTGGCGACGGTCTCGGTGGCGTGCGAGGGACCACCTTCGGTCATGATCCAGACCATGTCGAAGATCCGCAGCGTCCCCAGCGTCGTCAGCAGGACCAGCGTGAACGTCGCGGGCCAGAGCAGCGGCCACGTGACGTGGCGGAACGCCTGGAACCGGCTGGCACCTTCGAGGCGGGCGTACTCGTAGAACTCGTGCGGGAGCCCCTGGATGGCGGCGAGGTAGACGACCATGTTGAAACCGGCGAACCGCCACAGGAACGCGACCATGATCGCCCAGAGCGCGGTGTGCGGGTCCGCGAGAGGCGCGACGGTCAGGGTGTCGAACCCGAGGGCCGAGCCCACCGTCGGCACGATCCCGAAGTACGGCGCGTAGAGGAACTTCCAGACCGCGCCGACCGCCACCGAGGCAAGGACGAACGGCACGAAGAACACGAACCGGAAGAACGTGGTTCCACGCTTCGCATCGGCGACGAGGACGGCCAGGAACAGTCCGAGCCCCGTCTGCAGGACGACCGCTGCGCCGGTGAAGAGGACCGTGTTCAGCAGGGCGCGATGGAAGACGGCGTCGCCGAGGATGGCATGGGCGTAGTTGCCCAGACCCACGAAGTTCGTGAGGTCGAAGCCCTTCGAGTCATGCAGGCTGAGGAGGATGCCGTAGGCAAGTGGGTAGGCGAGGAAGCAGGCGAGGATCGCCAGCGTCGGCGCAAGGAAGAGCAGATCGATGGCGCCTTCGCGGCGTGAGCGGCGGACGAACGCCACGGCAGTCCCTGTGTTGATCCCCGCCGTCCGTCGCGGCTCAGTGCCTGCGCCAGGTGGCGCGATCCGCGTGGACCATCACGACTCGATGAGCGGGATCTGACCGGCCGAACCATACTCGCTGTCTACCGGCCCGACGCGGTCACGACGCGGATCCTCAACGAGGTGCAGCCCAGTGGAGCCGGCTCATCCGCCGAGTGACGACGCGTGGACGCGCAAGCGTGCACGACGGGACGTCCTCAAGCTCGGTGCCGCCATCGTCGCCGGTGGCGCTGTCGCCCCGCTGCTCGCCGCCTGCGCCGGGCCGGCCGGAAGCGGAGCCGCCTCGGTGGCTCCGGTCGCGACGGGCCTGTCCGGTCCGATCACGGTCCTGCTCGGGGGCGGCGATCCCAGCAGCGAGCCGGCGCTGAGGAAGGTCTACGACGACTTCAAGGCCCTGAACCCTGGCATCGAGTGGGATATCCGGGCGATCACGGGCCTTGGTCCTGAATGGGATCGGCTCGCACGCGCCGAGCTTGAGTCCGGCGAACCGGTAGGGCTCGTTCTGATCGATGGATTGCACGTGCGAGCGTGGACTCGGGACGGCCTGCTGGCAGACCTCAGCGCCGATCCCAGGTTGACCGGCGTGCTCGCCCGGGTGCCCGAGCGTTTCGAGTTCGGAGGTCTGGGAGAAGCCAGCGTCAGGGCCTTCCCTCTCGCCATCAGCAGAGGCGTCCAGACCACCGGCCTGTACTACAACAAGGCGCTGCTCGATCGTGCGGGTCTCGAGGTTCCCAGGACGATCGCGGACCTCAAGACCATGGTGAAACCGTTGGCGGCGCTCGGCGCGGCACCGCTCGTCCATTGCGCCGGCGACGCCCCCTTCGACCCGTTGCTCGTCATGTGGGTCCTGCCGATGATCGCTGAGCGCGTCGGCGACCCACTGGCATTCGTGGAGCGCACGATCAAGGGCGAGGTCGGCTACGACGGTCCGGAGTGGATCGAAGCGTTCCAGATCATCGCCGACCTCCGAACCTCCGGTGTCCTGCTCGACGGGTCCGGCGCCACCGATTACGCCACGATGCAGCTGCTCTTCCTCGAAGGCAAGGCGGCGATGACCTACAACGGCACGTGGCTACTGCCGCAGCTGCTGGCGGGCACACCGTCCGGTGCGTTCGATCTGCACGTGGCGCCCCTCCCCCTCGTCGATGGGGCATCGAAAGCTCATTCCACCCTTTCCTGGGGCGGATTCGCGTTGCCGGCCAAGGCTGCCGCGAGCCACGAGGGCGTGGCTGCCTTCCTTGAGTACGCGAGTCGGCCGCCTGTCGACATGGCCGTGGTGGATGGCCTGCAGGCCTATTCGCCGATCGCCGCTTCGAACGCCGCGATCCACAACGCCGTGGCCCGGGAGTTCCTGCCGATGTTCGAGGACGCCATCACGTCGCTCAACTGGCTGTGGGAGCCGGAGATCGATGCGGAGATCGGCAACCAGGTCCAGGCCCTTGTGAACGGCGACACCGACGCCGCGTCCGCGGCGAAGGCGATCCAGACCGTCGCACAGGGACTGCGTTCATCGGGTCGGAGCTACTACTCCTGACCTGGCGGCGTCGACCGCGCCTCGCCAGCGGCTCGACCGCCTGTGGCAGGAGCGATAGGCTGGCGCGAACGAAACCGAGGGAGGAGACGACCGAGTGGCGGAGAGGGCAGAGCGAAATCCGCTGCTCGCGACCAAGCTCTTTGCGCCAAGGCCGCGCCAGGCGTCGGTACCGCGTCCGCGACTGAGCGAGCGACTCGACCGCGGGATCACCTCGAAGTTGACCTTGATCTCTGCACCGCCGGGGTTCGGCAAGACGACCCTGGTGGCCGAATGGCTGGCTACCTTGCCGGCCGGACACGTCGCAGTCGCGTGGGTCTCGCTCGACGGGAGCGACAACGAACCCACCTCGTTCTGGACCTACGTGATCCGGGCGATCCAGGCGGTGGCCCCCGAGGTCGGGGCGACCGCGCTCGCGATCCTGCATGGCGCCCAGCCGTCCACCGAGGCGGTCGTTGCGACCCTGGTCAACGATCTCAGCGTCATGCCGACCGATGTCGTGCTCGTCATCGACGATTACCACGTGGTCGACGGCCGCGACGTCCAGGATGGCATGGCGTTCCTGCTCGATCGCATGCCGCCTGGGCTGCATCTCGTGATCACGACCCGCGCGGATCCGGCGTTGCCGCTGGCGCGCCTCAGAGCACGCGGCGAACTCGTCGAGATCCGCGCCGCGGATCTGCGCTTCACCTCGGACGAGGCTGCAGCCTACCTCAATGGCCCCATGGGCCTCGCGTTGACGACCCACGACGTCGCCGCGCTGGAGGGCCGCACGGAGGGCTGGATCGCCGCTCTCCAGCTCGCGGCGATCTCGTTGCAGGGACGGACGGACACCACCGGCTTCATCGAGGGCTTCGCTGGGGAGGACCGCTACATCGTCGATTACCTGGTCGAAGAGGTGCTGCAGCGTCAACCCGATCACGTCCGGACCTTCCTGCTCAAGACCTCGATCCTGACCCGCATGAGCGGCTCGTTATGCGACGCCGTCACGGGTCAGGACGGCGGCCGGGCGACGCTTGAGGCGCTCGATCGAGCCAACCTGTTCCTCGTTCCGCTGGATGACCAACGCCGCTGGTATCGCTACCACCGCCTCTTTGCCGACGTGCTTGAGGCCCGCCTGCGGGATGAGGAGCCCGCCCAGGTGGAAGACCTGCATCGCCGGGCCAGCGAGTGGTACGAGCAGAACGGCGAGCGGTCCGAGGCCATCCGCCACGCGATGGCGGGCGGAGATCATGGACGAGCGGCCGACTTGATCGAGCTGGCGATCCCCGAGACGCGCAGGGCTCGCCAGGAGCTGACCCTGCGGCGCTGGCTGGACGCGCTTCCCGAGGCGTTGTTCGAGGTCAGGCCGGTCCTCAGCGCCGGATACGCCGGAGCCCTGATGGCCATCGGGGAGTTCGAGAGGGTCGATGCCCTGCTGTCGTCCGCCGAGCAGTGGCTGACGACCGGACACGCCGCGAACGGTGAGCCACGGACCGGGATGGTCGTCGTGGACGAGGCGGAATTCCGCCGTCTGCCGAGTGCGATCGCGCTGTTCCGACTCGCGCACGCCCGGATTCTCGGTGATGTCGCGGGCACCGTGGAACATGCGCGCCAAGCCCTCGAGGTGATCCCGGAGGATGACGACGTGGGACGCGGAGGGGTCGCCGCGCTCCTGGCACTCGCCTCATGGACGAGCGGGGACCTCGAAGGCGCGCAGCGTTCGTACGCCGACGGCATGGCAAGCCTCGAGCGGGCCGGCCATCACGCCGACGTGGTCGGCGGCGCCATCATCCACGCCGATCTCCTGATCGCCCAAGGTCGCCTCGACGAGGCGATGCTGACCTACGAGCGTGGCCTGCAGCTCGCAGAGCGTCAGGGCGGGCCACCGCTGCGTGGAGCAGCAGACATGCATGTCGGCATCAGCAGTCTGTCCTGCGAGCGCAACGACCTCGCGACCGCGGCGCGTCAGCTGCGCCTGGCCGTCGAGCTGGGCGACGAGAACGGCTTCCCCCAGAATCCGTACCGTCGGCGGGTCGCCGCCGCCCGGATCCGATCGGCCGAAGGGGAGCTCGAAGCTGCGCTCGCGCTGCTCGATGAGGCCGAGCGAGTCTATGTGGGCGACTTCTCCCCCGCGGTGCGCCCCGTCGCGGCCGTGCGGGCCCGAGTGTGGACCTGCCAGGGGAAGCTTGCGGATGCCCGCAGCTGGGCCCGGGATCATGGCATCACGGCCGCCGACGAGCTCACCTACCTCCACGAGTTCGAGCACGCCACGCTCGCGCGGCTGCTCGTGGCGCAGGGGCGGCTCGACCGCGACGACCCCGGTATCCGCGAGGCCATCGAGCTGTCGGGTCGCCTGCTCACCGCAGCCGTGGATGGTCGACGGAACGGGAGCGTGATCGACATCCTGGTCGTGCAGGCGCTCGCCCGGCACGCTGGCGGCGATCCGGCAGGTGCGCTCACCTCACTCGTGCGCGCAGTCGCGCTGGCCGAGCCCGAGGGCTATGTCCGCGTCTTCGTGGATGAAGGGCCGCCGATGGTCGCGCTGCTGAAGCTTGCCGCCAAGGGGCGGGAGGCGACGAGGTATGTGCGTCGGCTCCTGGCCGCCACCACCACGACAGAGACGGGCCGCTCGATGGAACAGCCGCTCATCGAAACACTCAGCGAGCGCGAGCTGGAGGTCCTTCGCCTGCTTGGGAGCGATCTCAGCGGACCGGAGATCGCGAGCGAACTGGTGGTCTCCCTGAACACGGTCCGCACGCATACGAAGAACATCTACGCGAAGCTTGGCGTGAATAGCCGGCGGGCAGCCGTCCAGCGTGCCGCCGAGCTCGGCCTCCTCTCGCACAGCAGGGACCGCCGACCCGGTTCGTGATCCGGCGTTGAAGCGTCGCGCCGAAGAATCACCACGTCGCTCATCACATCTGGTGATGCGCGCTCACCACGTCCGCTTCCACCTTGAGTCCAGTGACTCAGGTCGGGATGCCGGCCGGAGATCCCGACGGAAAGGAGCGCCATGACCGAACGACACACCTCGAACCGGGATCGCCCGGAGACCGGCCGCTACGAGATCCGGCTCACAGGGCACCTCGACCCGCACTGGGCAGCCTGGTTCGACGGGCTGACCGTCACCCGCCAGGACGACGGAACCACCGTCATCAGTGGCCTGATCGCCGATCAGGCAGCGCTCCACGGCCTGCTCCAGCGGGTGCGTGACCTGGGCCTGCCTCTCGTCTCGATCACCCGGGACGAAACCCCGTGCGACGAACCGACGACCACCGACCTTCGATGACCAAGCCACTTTCGAAAGGACACCGACCAATGACCGACACCAGCCGAACCACCCACATCACGCGAACCCCGATGGACGCACGACGGAAGACGGCGCTCGCCGTCGGCGTGCTCTTCATCCTCACGTTCATCACCTCGATCGCCGGCGTGATGGCCTACGGGCCGGTCCTGACCGATCCCAACTACATCGTCGGTGCCGGCAGCGACACGCGCGTGTTCGTTGGCGCCTTCCTCGAGTTGATGCTGATCCTCACCAACATCGGCTGCGCGACCGTGCTGTTCCCGCTGCTGAAGCGGCAGAACGAGGGCCTCGCGCTGGCCTACGTCGCCGCGCGGATCGTCGAGTGCACGTTCATCCTCGTCGGCCTGCTCAGCCTCCTGACCATCGTCACCCTGCGCCAGGGCGCAGCGGACGCTGACGCTGGCCCACTGGTGGCCATCGGCAATTCGCTCCACGCGCTGCATGACTGGACCTTCCTGCTCGGCCCCGGCTTCACGGACGGCATCGGCACTGGGCTGATCCTCGGCTGGCTGATGTACCGCTCGGGCCTGGTCTCACCGCGCATGGCGCTCTTCGGTGTCATCGGCGGTCCGCTCCTCGCCGCGTCGGGGGTCGGGGTGCTCTTCGGTCTCTTCCACGCAGGCTCCGCCGCGCAGGGCCTGATGACCGTTCCGGAGGTCATCTGGGAACTCTTCCTCGGCCTGTGGCTCACGTTCAAGGGCTTCAAGGCAGCCCCGGTCCTCACGGCCGCTAGCCAGGAACAGGCGAGCACGACGGCCTACGCCGCCGCCTGATCGCACAGGAGCCCCGGAGCGTGTTGCTCCGGGGCTCCTGCATGTGCCGAGCGTCCGACGAACCATGCCCGCCAGCCGATGTCCCGCACCTCACGGTGCTGGTGGGGATCGGTCAGCCGCGTGCTCGTGGCCGATCGGCTCCAGGGGGCCCACGATGACCGTCGTCGTCGAACGCGTGGTTCGCAGCCCCCTTCCTCAGATCCGGCCGGCCACCATCTTCCCGAGGGCGGTCAAGCGCTCCATGGTGATGTTCTGGAGGGACGGATCACCCTGGACGTTGATCATCACGAGGGTCGATCCCTTGAGGATCTGCATCTGAGCGATCGCGTTGGCGACGATGAACGCGTACGCCTCGTCCCCGACGCCGGTGATCTCCTGGGCCTTGCCGGATCCCTGCATGGCTCCCTTCGACGAGTCGTAGGTCGCTTTCGCGCCGTCGGTCTGGATCGCGAAGGTCAGCGAACCGCCGTATGCGCAGGCCGGAGCCCCGGGCGAGCCCGTCTCCATGCCTGGACCTGGATCCGAACCCAGGAAGGTCGTCGCCTCCTTCTCCGTGATCAGGGCGCACGCATCGATAGCGAGGTCGGACGCTGCCGGAGCCGCCGACCCGTCCGGGGCGCTCGACTGACCGGACGCGCCGGTGGCCGCCGCTGCCGCTGATCCGACAGGTGCGGCCGATGGCGCTGCGGCGGATCCGCTGCATGCGGCAAGGACGAGGCTCAGGACAAGCAGCCCTGTCGCGGATCGTGTCGTGGATGTCATGAGGACCTCGGCTGACGGCAGCGTGTCTGGCTTGATGCCAGCGACGATGGCGGAAGCCGCTGATGAAACACTGATGACCCGGTCGGGTCAGTCGGGGCGCTGCGACCCGGTCGCAGCGCGGATCGTCAGTCGCCGTCGTTGGCGGCGGTCTCGGCGAGTCGGATCGCGACGAGCCGGGTCACTACCTCGGGTGACAAGGGGTCGGCGTCCGTGAACCGGATCGTCGCGCGCCCTGCCAAGTGAGGGCGCAAGGCATCGCCGAGGACGGCCATGACCGCATCACTGGCGGGGAACAGGCTGTAGTGATGCTTGAACGCGGCGTAGGAGACGACGAACCGGCCGTTGCTTCGAAATGACGGCATGTCGTACGCGATCGACTCGACGGCATCGGGCGCCGCGGCACGGATGGTCTCGCGCAGCTGATCCAGGACAGCCCGGCGGGGTGCGGGGAGCGCGGCCAGATAGGCCTCGACACTCACCGGCTTGTCCATCTCGTCGTCCCTTCCTGCTGTCGGGACGTCGAGGTCAACGCCGCCCGCCGGCGAGTTCGGCGACCCAGGCGCGAAGCCGCGGCAAGTGTTCGGCATAGTGACCCGCTGCAGCCTTGTCCACCCACCACGTCGCCTCGGCGGTCTCGGCCGGGAGGCGCATCCAGTTGCCGAGCATCAGCGTGCGGGCTGCGTTCGCCTGGGTCCAGACCACGTCCCAGGGCTGATCGCGCATCGCCGCGAGGAGTGCGGCATTGAGCCCGTCGACATCGACCGGGTGCGGCTCGAACGTGCCCGCGGTGATCCGCTGGAATTGCAGATCAGCTTCGGCAAGCCAGGTCCCGAGGTGAGCGACAAGGTCGCGGACCGACCAATCCGGTTCGGTGAAGTAGCCGGGCTTGACGCGCTCGGCCGAGCCGAGCTTGCGGATCAAACCGGAGATCTCGCGCCAGTCACGGACCTCCGCTGCCATGGCGTCTTCGTACGGCCGGGTCATAGCGCGAGATCGTGGGGCGTGCTCATCACGCCAACCTTAGTCGAAGCTACGAGCCCCCGGTACTGACCTGGGCGTGCTTCGTGGTCGCGGTCGGGGTCACGGTGGCGGTCGGCGCGGTCGACCTCGACCCGGATGTGGTCGATGGGGCGGTCGGCGCGATCGCAGCCAGGCCACCCGACGAACTGCTGGCGGCGGCGCTGTGCGTGGCAGCGGCCACGGCTCCGAACCCGCCGACGCCCAGCATCCCGGCAAGTGCGGTCCCGATCGTCAGGTCGCGCAAACGACGGACGGTTCGATCGCGATCGGCGCTGGTGATCCGATCCGCGGTCCTCAAGGTCTTCATGCGCCGACGATAGGCTGGGCTACCTTTCGGACCCGTGACGCTGCGAGAACGCGGGGCTCGCGCTCAGGCGATGAGGGATCGCACCGACGGTTCATGGATCTCGACGCGGTCACGGCCAAGGCGCTTGGCTCGATAGAGGGCCGCATCGGCTGCCCGGAGCGTCCGCGACAGGCTCGTTCGAACGCCAACATCGCGCGCGGCCACGCCGGCGCTGATCGTCAGGCGGTCGCCGTCCGGACGGGCCGGATGGCCGATCTCCTCCGAACGCACGGCGTCACGGAGGCGCTCGGCGATGACCGTCGCCGTGGCGAGATCCGTGTCAGGCAACAGGACGAGGAATTCCTCGCCGCCATAGCGATACACAGCGTCGCGCGGACGGAGCGCCGCGCTCAGCGCATCTGCTACGCGGCGGAGGACGTCGTCCCCTTCCACGTGACCGAGGGCGTCGTTGTAGCGCTTGAAATGGTCGATGTCGAGCATGATCAACGCGGTCGGCGTTGTCACCCGGGCCGCCTGTCGATCAAAGTCCTCGCGCAGTCGGAGGCGGTTCCCGATGCCCGTGAGCGCATCGACGCGGGCGGATGTCTCCAGCTCGGCGTTCACGCCGGCCAGCTCCCGGCCGCGGGCGGCCTCCGCCAGGTGGAGGTGCCGGAGTTCCTGGAACTGGACGAACGAGACATGCCGACGGCCGCGCAGCAGCACGTTGCCCGGGATGCTCAATCCGAAGCCGATGATGATCGCCACGACCGAACCGTCGACCAGGAGCGGCTCTTGCGTCGCCAGGGCAGAGGTCAGAAAGATGCCGAAGACCGTGGCCGCGACCGACAGCACCAGCTGGGTCCGGAGGCGGATCGGCATGAACAGGGCGAACAGCAGCGGGAGCATCGGCATCACGGAGACAGCCAGACTGAGCTCGCGCGGGGACTGCCAGCCGGCAAGGGCGAGGTCCGCGATATTGGCCAGGCCCATGACCGTCGCGACCGCCTCGACATGGCGGAAGCTCCAGTGGGAGCGCATGGCCAGCGCGGTCATCACGTTGATCGCGATGCAGGCGGCGTTGATCGGCAGAAGGCGTCCCGCGGCCACCGGGTCGGTCAGCCAGATCGGCGGGGTGCCGACGACCAGGAACGCCGTGCTGATGAGCGCGGCCATGATCGTGGCCCGCTGGAGCGCCCGGCGCTCGGCAACGCGAAAGCGCCGGTCACTGGACACGCTCAGGAGATCGCGGATCACGGCGACGCTGCTCACGCACCCATGGTGCGGAACGGGAGACGGTGCGTCCCACGTACGGTGGTCCGGGTCTCCGCTGGCGAGTACCGGGTGCTAGTTGACGGGTGCGGCCGCCTTGCCGACCAGCGTGATCCCGGTCACGCGTGCGTAGTTGGAGTAGTAGGTCTCCTTGTGGATGACCTTGCCGTTCCTGTCGCGAACGGTGCGCGTCACCCACACCTGCATGCCGTCGACCGGGAACTCGACCCGCTGGCGGACCCCGGGAGCGAGCGACGAGGTGTACTGGACGATGTCCGACGCCGACTGGAAGTTCTTGACGATCGGCTTGCTGAACGAGACGGTCCGGCCGTTCGGCACGCTGTACAGCTCGAACCGGACGTAGCCGGTGCTGCCCTTGCGGATCTTCATGCCACGGATGAGGACCGGATAGTCCGTGTCGTTCGTCCACGACATGGTCTGCTTGGCTCCACCGCTGCTGATGAACACCGTGGCGTCGAGGCCCAATGGGTAGCGGTTGATGTAGTAGAAATGGTTGGCCCTCGCGCCCATCTGGAAGCCGGCGCGGAGGGCCGCGTTGAAGAGGGTCGTCGAACACGAGCAGATCCCGCCACCAAGGGCACCGTGCTCCTGGGTGTGACCGTTGATGATCGCGCCGCCGACCTTGTAGCCCTTCGCAGCCGTCACGGAACCGACCGCATTCCAGAAGTCGAACTTGGCGTGCGGGGCGACGACATAGCCGTTGATCGCCAGGGCCGGCAGCCAGATATTGGCGCCGAATCCGTTGTGCTGGACGATCGGGAAGTAGGTGGTCCAGCTCTTGATGAGGCGCATCTTGCCGCGGGCGGCGTTGGCCGCCGCCGTGGTGAGTCTGGGCGGAGTGATCGCGACCGTGGGCTGGACCGCGGGGACGAGCAGGCCGTTCGTGCGCTGGGCGATCACCGATTGCACCTCGGCGAGGGCCGCGGGCTGGTCCAGGACGCGTCCGTCCCTGCTCGGCACCACGCCGATGATCGTGTGGCCAAGGGTCGTGTACGTCGCCTCGAGCGGGGTCCGATCGACCTGCTTCGCGATGCGCTTCAGGATGGCGGCGAGCCCGGTGGCGTCCACCACGGGCTGATAGCCACCGCTGACGTTCGGTGCGAACGAGACGAGTGGTCGAAGCTGCTTCGTCGTGATCTTGTAGGTGTCCTTGCCGATGACGAGATGGATGTCGGCGATGACCTGGGCCGCGGCGGCCTGCGCGGCCGTCGCCTCGTCGGTGGTCACGTGCGGGTCGATGGAGACGACCGGCAGATCCACCCGGAAGGTCGCAGGAGCGTCGATCCGACGCAGCGTGTCGATGATGGCCGAGGTCGTGGCGGTGGCATCAGCCGTCCGTCCGACCGAGCCGGCCTTCAGGACGAACGCGCTGGTCGTGTCGACCGTGACGGCGGCCTCGACCGGGCTGATGTCTAGGCCAGCCGCAAAGGCGTGGACCTTCGCCTGCACGACGCTCGCATCGAAGGTCACGCTCGGCTGGAGGGTCGCGCCATCGAGGGCGGTCCGGGCAGCAGCCACGGCGCGATCCGCCGCAGTGCCCGAATGACCGACCGCCAGCGCGGCATCGACCATCGCCGCGATGTCGGGGCGGCGTCCGAGGGCGGCGTAGTCCAGAGAGAGATCGCCATCGGCTCCGTGGACCACGACGAAGCCCTTGCTGAGGCCGGCGTATGCGCTCCGGAGTGCGGCGGCGGCTTCGTCTCCGGTCATGCCCGAGAGGACGACGTCCCCGACGCGCACGCCGGGCAGGACGCGACCTGCGTAGTGCTGGTCGTAGGCGTACATCGCGCCGACCCCGATGGCCGAGGCCGCGATGATGCCGACCAGGAATGCGATACCGAAGCGGAAGCGGATCGACGGTCGTGAGGCGGCCGACGGGGCAGGTTCGGAGGGGGCTGCGGCGGCGACCGAGAGCGGGTCGAGCGCCGGCTCGGCTTCTGGCCCGGCTTCGGCGTCTGGCCCGGCTTCGGCGCGAGGGGCTTCGGCGTCCGGCTCGGGCTCGGCGCCAGGGGCTTCGGCGTCCGGCTCGGGCTCGGGCGGCTGCGGGTCCGGTTCAGCCTCGACCCCGGCCACAAGGGCGGCGAGGTCCGCATCCGAACCGACCGCGGCAAGGGCTTCGCCGACGAGGGCCGCGAGGTCCACATCGGCAGGCACCGACGCTCCGGGCTCGTGGGCGGCGGCGTCAGCCACGGCATGGCCGACTGGTTCGAGCGCGTCCGCATGCGCGGGATCGACGTCCGGTCCGTCGGTCGGTTCGGGAGCAGGCGTCTCGTCGGTCATCAGCGGGCGCACATGCTACCAGTGCCGTCCAGCGGGCCCGCTCGACCGAGCCCGCCGGCCCGTGGCTCGACAGCGAGAGTGGGTCGGTCAGCGCCCCGCGCGGGGGACCAGGACGACTCGTCGATTCGGCTCTTCACCGATCGACTGCGTCGCCACGGCCGGATGATCGCGGAGGGTGAGGTGGATCCAGCGGCGTTCGAGCGCCGGCATCGGCTCCAGCTGGAGCATCTTGCCGGTCTCGACGACGCGGGCGGCCGCCCGATCGGCAAGATCGCGGAGCTGGCGCTCCCGGCGACCCCGGTAGTCCTCGACATCGACGAGCACGCGAGTCCACGCGCCCATCTCCTTGGAGAGCATCAGGTTCACGAGGTGCTGGAGCGCCGAGAGGCGCTCGCCCTTGCGACCGATGAGGGCGCCGAGCGCCTCGCGCTCGTCTCCTTCACCGACCACGTTCAGCCGACTGGTCTCGCCGGCGTCGACTTCGACCTTGACGTCGAACCCGAGGTGGGTCATCAGTTGCTCGAGGATGCGCTTGCCTGCGGCCAACGCCTCGGGCGATGCCTCGGCGGCCTCCAGGTCGGCCCGTTCGGCCGCGAGCGAGCCACGTGCGGCTGCGACCTCCGCTGCCTCCGAGTCGCTCACCGTGCCGGCGGCTTCGCGGCGCGGGCCACGGTCGTCTCGGCGCGGGCCACGGTCGTCTCGGCGGGGCCCGCGATCTTCGCGGGGCGCTCGATCCTCGCGCGCGGGGCCTTCCTGGCGCGGTGGTCGCGCCTCGAGCGCGGGGCCTTCCTGGCGCGGGGCACGCTCGGCGGCGGGCGCCTCTTCGCGAGCCGGACGGTCGTCGCGGGGACGGTCGTCGCGCGGCGGTCGATCAGCGAACGGGCGTTCGGTCGGACGTGGGCCGCGATCCTCGTGACGCGGAGCTCGGTCGTCGCGACGCGGGCCGCGGTCGTCGCGACGCGGGCCGCGATCCTCGAAGTCGCGTGACGGCGCCGGAGTCGGCAGCGGCGTGGACGCCGCGGCTTCGCGCTTCGGTGCGGAGCCGCCAAGCGCCGCGCGCGGCGCTGCAACGATCCGTGCTGGTTCGGCACCCATCCCCAGGACACCACGGCTGCCGGGGGTCAGGATCTCGAAGTCGAGGTCCTCCAATCCGGCTCCGAACTCCTCACGCGCAAGTCGGAGGGCTTCCTCCACGGTCTTGCCGGAGAACTCCTTGTAGGCACTCATGTCAGCGTCGTCTCCCTCGTCGGCCCTGTCGGCCGCGCTCGCGATGACGGATCGTCTTGTCGGCCGTCGTCTTCTTTTCGGCGTCGGTCAGGATGGCCGAACGCTTGCTGGGCTCTGGTGGTGGTGGCATCGTGACCGGGTATCTCGGGATGTGGCCCGTGGCGAACGCCGGGGTCCATCCGAACAGCGGGAACATCCCGCCCCAGCCAACGATCAGATACTGCTGGATGATCGAGAAGATGGTCGCCGTGATCCAGTAGATGAACAGGCCGGCCGGCAGGAAGCCGCCGTACACGATCGAGATGAGCGGCAGGAAGAGCATCGTCTGCCGCTGGATCTTGCTGTTGGGATCGTCATTCTTCGGATCGCTGAGCGGCAGCATCATCCGCGACTGGATGAGCTGCAGGAACGCCGACCCGACCGCCAGGAAGCTGATCCCGAACCCGAAGATCGCGAAGATGGTCGACGGCTTGCTCACGTCCACATTGCCAAGGAACGGGATGATCGTGTCGATGCACGGCTTCGTCGCGTCGATCACGCCGTTCGTGACGTTCTTGCAGACGAGGTGGACCACCTCGACGCCGAACACCGAGAGCATCCCGCGTGGGTCCTGATTGGTCAGTCCGCTTTGGATGACGGAATACATCATGAACAGGACCGGCATCTGCAGGAGCAGCGGCAGGCAGCCACCGACTGGGCTGACACCGCGTTCCTTGAAGAGTTCCTGCTGCGCGACGCGGGCCTTCATCGAGTCGCCCTTGTAGCGCTTCTGGATCTCCTTGATCTCCGGCTGCAGCATCTGCATGCGGCGCTGCGAGACCAGCTGACGTCGATACAGCGGGACGATGACGCCTCGGACGACGAGCGTCAGGACGACGATCGCCCAGCCGATGGCTGCCGGCACGCCCAGGCCCTCGAAGAACACGTAGGCGCCGGCGAGGATGATGAACAGCGTCTGGAAGATCGGCGTGAACAGGAAGGCCAGCAGGCTGATCGGATCGGCCTGCGGCGAGGCCGGGACCAGCGGCGGGTGTGGCGTTGCGGACGGGGTCGGCACGCCGGACGCTCCGGGCGCGCCGCCGGCACAGGCCGCCACGACGACCAGCACCAGGGCAAGGAACGCGAGCGGCCCCCACGGGATCCGCGCCAGGCGGGAACGGATCACGAGTCGAAAGCCTCGCTAACGGACGGGGTCATAGCCACCTTGGCTCCAGGGGTGGCAGCGGGCGATCCGCCGGGCACCCATCCAGCTGCCCTTGAGCAAGCCGTACTTCTCGATGGCCTGCTCGGTGTAGCGCGAGCAGGTGGGTTCAAATCGACAGCTGGAAGGCAGCCACGCGAAGACGACTCGGTAGAGTCTGATGAACCCGATCCCGATCCGCTTCACGCCACTGGTCCTCCGAGAACGCCGCCCTTCGTCAAGAGTCGGCGCAGAGCTTCGACCAGCGCGTCGTGGTCCGTCTTGACGATCGCCGGCCGGGCGATGATGAGGACGTCCCAGCCTGGCTGGAACGTCGGTGCCATCTCCCTGAGCACCTCGCGGAGTCGTCGACGGACTCGGTTCCGCACTACGGCGCCGCCGAGCGTTCGCCCGGTCGACAGCCCGAAGCGGGTCGTCTCGAGATCGGTCCGCAGGAAGCGGCCGGTGAACATCGGTAGGGACCTGGTGGTCCCCGATCCCCCGATCGCCGTGAATTCCTGTGGACGAGAGAGCATCACGATCCGCGGCGAGTTGTGGCCGCGTCCGGTGGTCAGGCCGTCAGCTTCTTTCGACCGCGTGCCCGTCGTGCTGCCAGGACGCGCCGACCTGCGGTCGAGCTCATCCGGGCACGGAACCCATGCTCCTTGGCGCGATGGCGCTTCTTCGGCTGATAGGTCTGCTTCATGGGGGTGGTCCGGGATCCTCTCGTTCAACCTCGGGGACGCTGTCAGTGTTCGACCCCTAGAGGCACGCAAACGCGCCTGGCGCCCGAAAGCGCACGGCGCGTCGTCGTCCGGCGGATGATACGGCCCGCCCGGAAATCGTGTCAACGGCGCGTGGCGGGCAACGGCCGCGTGCGTGGCGCGTCCGAAGCCACTCTGGATCATCTGGAGCGCCAAACGACCGGCGAACTGACCTTGGTGACCCGTTCAGCGTCGAATGGTTTCCGGGGTGGTCCACATGGCCGAGGAACGGTCCGTCACCCGTCGGGTGGCGCTCATCATGGTCCACGCACGACCTTGAGACTGGTCCCGTCGGCATCCAGGCCGGCCGGGGGCCGAGGACCAGAGCGAGCCGCGGACGACGCCCCGTCGCCCTCACGCGCCGGCCCGGCACACCGGTGCCTACGGCGTCTGGCGCCTTACCGCTTCGGCTGCCCCGTCAGGCGGTGAAGGACGCGGGTCACGACCCCCTCCGGTTCTGCCTCAGGGACGCGGTCGGAGTCCTGCGGCTCCGCCGGAACGTCGTGGTACTCGTCGCTCAGCGTACGCATCGGCACAGGAACCAGACCTCCTGGATCGGGCGCCATGAACGCTCCTGCGTTCCGCTCAGCTCGACGCGGCTTCGGTCGACTCATCGTGACCTCCGTCCTGGATCGATCGCCCCTCGGTGCGCCGTCCAGCACGCACGCTGCGCCGGATGGGACGTGCCGTCAAGGGCCACTCCACCCGTTATCCTGCCCCCGCGCCCGCCGTGCACGGATACTCCCAGGGGGTATGACGGAATCGTCTTGCGATGGCTCGCCGGGCGGTGCTATCCTCTCCGAGCCCTCCGGCGCCGGGACGCCTTCGGGAACCAGGGAGCCCCACGATCCGGGTCCCCCGAAGGCCTATCACCCGGTCCGTCGACGGCGACTACGAAACAGCGCTCGCATGTCCCCGACCCTCGCGAACCTTGGTCGAACCTACCCATCGGCGGGTCAGCCGCCGGCCCATCAAAGCCCACCGCACCACAGGTCGCATCGAACGAATGGACGCGAAGCAGGTCTGGCGAGCCGCTCTGGGAGAGCTGCAGGTCTCGCTCTCCCCGGCCAATTTCGAGACGTGGCTGCGCGACACCCAGCTCGTGGACGTCGATGAGCAGCGCTTCCGGATCGCGGTCCCCAACGGGTTCGCCAAGGACTGGCTCGAGACCCGCTACCGCTCGTTGATCAGCCAGACCCTCGCGCGCATCGTCGGCTATAGCGTCCAGGTCGAATTCGTCATCGGCACCGTCGCCAGCACGCCGCTCGAACCCGATGCCGAGGCGCCCCTCGCACCGACGATCCATGCCGCCCCGCCGCACAGCCAGCAGGTCCGCGTCGAACCCGGCCGTGTCGGTGGCGAAGGCGGCGCCAGCAACATCAATCCGCGCTACACCTTCTCGAACTTCATCGTCGGGTCGGCGAACCGGCTCGCGCATGCGG
Organism: Candidatus Limnocylindrales bacterium; assembly: GCA_038327765.1. Taxonomy (GTDB): domain Bacteria; phylum Chloroflexota; class Limnocylindria; order Limnocylindrales; family CSP1-4; genus SPCO01. The sequence goes on from JBBQLI010000023.1 coordinate 16,650, forward strand.
CCAGTCTTTCGGTCGCTGAGCGTCCGGGTCACGCCTACAACCCGCTCTTCCTGTACGGCGGCGTGGGCCTCGGCAAGACGCACCTGATGCACGCCATCGGCAACCAGGTGATCGCGAAGTTCCCGCGCAAGCGCGTCGTCTACGCCACCTCCGAGAAGTTCACGAACGAGTTCATCACCTCGATCCAGCAGGGCAAGATCGACGAGTTCCGAGCGCGCTACCGGCGCATCGACCTGCTCCTGATCGACGACATCCAGTTCATCGCGGACAAGGAACGGACGCAGGAAGAGTTCTTCCATACGTTCAACGCCATCCACGAGGACGGGAAGCAGATCGTGATGTCCTCGGATCGGCCGCCGAAGGCGATCCTGACGCTCGAGGAGCGGCTGCGCAGCCGCTTCGAATGGGGGCTGATCGCCGACCTCACCGCGCCCGACCTCGAGACACGCATCGCGATCCTGCGGGCCAAGGCCGAGGAAGGCGCGGTCCCGATCACGTCGGACGTCATCGAGTTCATCGCGCGCAAGGTCGTGAGCAACATCCGCGAGCTCGAGGGGGCGCTCAACCGGATCGTCGCCTACGCCAGCATGGGTGCCATGCCGATCGGGATCGAGCTGGCCCAGGCCGTGCTCTCGAACGTCCTCTACAACCCGAAGAAGCGCCAGGTCACGCCGGAGCGTATCGCGCGGGCCGTCTCGGAGTACTACAGCGTCCCGATGGACGTGCTGCAGGGCCAGAAGCGCGACCGATCGATCGTCATGCCACGTCAGATCGCCATGTTCCTGATGCGCGAGGAGACCGATGTGTCGCTGCTCCGCATCGGCGCCGAGCTGGGCGGCCGGGACCATTCCACGGTCCTCCACGCCTGCGACAAGATCACCCGCGAATCGGCCGTGAACGACGAGTTGCGCCGCGAGATCGCCGCCGTCCGCGAGCTGATCTACGCCGACTGACGACCGTCCAGTGGGCCGTGCCGGTCGCGTGCCGGTCCTCATCGCAGCGCCGCAGCCACCCGACCGAACGCCCGCCCAGGGCCATCCCGTGTGGATAAACGCCGGGAATCGGTGGAAAACCACCCTCGATTGTGGACATCCGGGCCACCCAGCGTCGACGGATCCCACCTTCTCGACGGTCCGTGGCGGGGCGGCCCTCAGACATCCACCACGCGACCCCGGCGCTGTCCCCGGTCCGCGGCGACTCGTCCACCGGGACGTCGATCTCATCCACGTCCGAGCCCCGCACGTTCACGCACGACCGTCCACGCGCTCCACACCCTTATGGTGATGATGACGGGATGAGAAGATAGAGAGAAGATACCCACGAACCCCACGCGGACGATCCGACCCCAACCGCAGCGCCCAGCGAGGGCCTATCCCGCGGACCGGATCCAGACCGCCCGGCTCGATGCCCGACCGTTGTTTGGAGTGAACCCGACGTGAGACTCTCGGTGATGCAGGAGAACCTGGCGCGCGGCCTCTCGATCGTGAGCCGCGCCGTCTCGAGCCGCAGCACCCTGCCGGTGCTCGCCAACGTCCTCCTCAAGACCGAGGATGCCGGGCTGAAGCTGACCGCCACCAACCTCGAGATCGGCATCACGTACTGGGTCCCCGGCAAGATCGAGACCGACGGCGCCACGACCGTCCCGGCCAAGCTGCTGACCGACCTGGTCAACTCGCTGCCGGCCGGCGACCGGATCGACCTCGAGCTCACGGCCGGCGAATCGCTCCATCTGCGCAGCGGTCGGTTCGAGACCCACGTCAAGGGGATCGACGCGGACGAATTCCCGGCAATCCAGACCGCCGGCGACCGCCCGACCACTCGGGTCGCCCAGAACGTCCTGCGCCGGGCCCTCACCGAGACCGCCTTCGCGGCAGCAAGTGACGAAGCGCGCCCCATCCTGACCGGCGTCCTCGCCCGGTTCGAGGGCGACCAGCTGACCCTGGCGGCCGCGGATAACTATCGGATCGCCGTGAAGACCATCCCGATCCTGGACGCGGTCCCGGAGACCAGCGTCGTCATCCCGGCTCGCGCGCTCAACGAGCTCATCCGCGTCCTGTCGGATGTCGACGATCCGGTCGAGATCGTGCTGGCCGGTGGTCGCAACCAGGTCCTCTTCCATCTCGATGGCATCGACCTTGTCAGCCGTCTCATCGACGGCCAGTTCCCGAACTACCAGCAGGTCGTCCCGAAGGACCACACGACACGAGCCGTGCTCGACCGCGAGGAGCTGCTCAAGGCCGTCCGCCCCGCGGCGCTCATCGCCCATGAGTCCGCGAACATCGTGAAGCTCCAGATCGGAGCCGAAGGCGAGCCGGGCATCACGGTCAGCGCCAATGCGGAGGTCGGCGATCACGTCGGCCAGGTGGAGGCCGAAGTCGAAGGCGACGGCACGACCATCGCGTTCAACGCGCGCTACCTCGCAGATGTCCTGACCAACGTCGATGCCGAACGGTTCGCGCTTGAGCTCAACGGGCCGCTCTCACCGGGCGTCTTCAAGCCGATCGGGGACGACCACTACGTCCACGTCGTCATGCCCGTTCGGACGACCTCCTAAGCGACGACCGGAGGCCGGACCGGCCCCGACCGGACCGCGCAGACCCTGCTCGATTCCATCCGCCTGCTCGACCTCCGGGGCTACGCGTCGCTCGACGCCGCGTTCGGACCTGGGGCGCACCTGGTGTGGGGTCCGAATGCGGCCGGCAAGACCAGTCTCCTGGAGGCGATCGTGCTGCTCGCCTGGGGCCGCTCGCATCGCACCTCCAACGACGGGGAGTTGATCCGCTGGGGCACGGATCTCGCCCGGATCGAGGGGCACCGCGGCCAGGACGTGGTCGAAGTGGCGGTCGTCCGATCCGGGACGGCGGGGACCGGCGGCCGCAAGCGGATCCGGGTCAACGGTCTGGCCCGTCGCGCCGGCGGACTCGAGGGACCGCTCCGGGTCGTGGTCTTCGCGCCGGAAGAGATGCTCCTCGTCGCTGGTGCTCCCGGTCTCCGGCGCTCGGCGCTGGACCAGCTCGCGGCCGCCACCACGCCCGGCTATGGCTCCACGCTCGCCACCTACGGCCGAACGCTCCAACAACGGAACGGGCTGCTGCGGGCCATCCGGGAAGAGGGTGCCAGCAGGGACGAGCTGCGGTTCTGGGACACGAGCTTCCTCGACGCCGGTGGACGGATCGTGGCGGACCGGCTGCGTCTCCTCGATCGCCTGGCCGAGCCGCTCTCCGCCGCGCACGCCGAGATCGCGCCCGACGAGGCGGCCGCGGCGCGGATGGGTATCCGCTACAGCACCAACGCGCCCCTGGCCGATGGCGAGAGCCCGCGTGACGCCCTGGCCCGTCGACTCACGGAGACGGCCGACAAGGAGGTCTGGAACGGGGCGACGCTGGTCGGCCCGCATCGCGACGACCTCGTCTTCGAGCTGGGTGGGCGCGATCTCGCCGGGTTCGCCTCGCGTGGTCAGCAACGGACGGCGATCCTGTCCTTCAAGCTCGCGGAGCTCGACCTGCTGACGACCATCGACGGTGCGCCGCCGATCCTGCTGCTCGACGACGTCTTCTCGGAGCTGGACCCCGAGCGTCGATCGCACCTGGTCCGTCGGATCGCCGCGCTTCCGCAGGCGTTCATCACCACCACCACGCTCGACGACCTTGACCCCGCCCTGCGCGCCATCGCGACCGGCTGGGAGGTCCGTGCGGAGGCGGACGGCGCCCGGCTTATCGCGACCGGCCAGGTCGGACCGTGACCGCTCGGCGCCGACCGATGGTCCGCCTGGGCGACCTGATCCCGGATGCCGCCCGGGCCTTGGGCCTGGACGATGAACTGCGGCTCTCCAAGGCGATGGCCACGTTCGAGGCACTCGTCGGGGAGCGGATCCCGGCTGCGGCCGGCGCCTGTCGGGTCGTGCGTCTGGAGGGCTTCACGGTCGACATCGAAGCCGATGCCCCGATCGTGGCGCAGGAGTTGCGGCTCCGTGGCTCGGAACTGCTGGCCGCCTTCGCGGCGTCGAGGGGCGGCGTGGGTGTCACGAACCTGCGGGTCCATGTCCGACGCGGGGGCCCACGCGTATAATCCGCGGACCTGCCAGCCATCTCGGGGCCCTCATCCCCGAACGAACCGGGAACACCGCTCGCTCGTCCCGCGCCGGAGCGGGGGGATACCCGCCCGCCACGAGAGGCCCGCATGGCCGTTCGACTCCAGATGAAACTCGGCGTCGTCGCCGAACACGACCGACTCCCCGACTCGCCGGATACGCTCGTCATCGTCGAGCCGAGCGTCGGGTCGGTCGCGCGCTCGAAAGGGCTGCTCTACCTCCTCGTCACGTCGCGCATCAGTTCGCGCCACGCGCTGGAGGCGACCCGCCTGGCTGCGGAGACCATCCGTAACGAGTACTACTACGACGAGTCCGCGGGCATCCGCGTCTGTCTCCAGAAGGCCATCGCGACCGCGAACAAGCGGCTCGCCCACCAGGCTGATCGGCTCGGCCTCAAATCCACGGACGGCAATGGCCCGATCGGCGTGGCGGTCGCCGTGGTCCGCGGCAACGAGATGTACGTGGCCACGGTCGGTCCGGCGGAGGCCTATCTGATCCGCCAGGCACGGCTCTCGACCCTGCCCGATCCACACCGCGACCGCGGCCTGCCGTCCAGCGAGCTCGAACCCGACGTCTGGCGCGGCGAGGTCTCGGTCGGCGACTCGCTGGTCCTCGTCTCCCCGAACGTCATGGCCAAGCTTGGCCCGGACGAGCTGAAGGACGCGATGCTGACGCTCCACCCGCAGTCGGCCATGGAGCACCTCCATCACCGGTTCGTCGCCGACGGCGGCGCCGGCAGCGACGGCGCGATCGCGTTCGAGGCTGGTGAGGTCTCGGCCACCGCCCGCGGACGGGCGCCCATCCCGGTCAAGCCGCCGGAACCCTTCGCCGGCGCTCCGGAGCGCTCGCCGATCCCGCTCGCCGACAACGTCCAGGCGGCCGGCGTGGCCGTCAGTGCCGCGGCCGGCAACGCCAGGATCGCCGCTGGTGGCGCGTTCCAGAAGGTCGTCTCGCGGATCCAGGACCTGATGCCGCGGCGCAAGCCGGCCTACCGCCGCGTGACCCCGCTCGCGTCACGGATGCAGACCCAGCGCCGTGCTGCCCTCGCCGTGCTGGCCCTCCTGGTGGTGGCCACCGGACTCGGCTTCGGTGTCTACGCGTTCGGAGGCGGTGGAGGCAAGACATCGGCGATCCACTCCGCCGACGTGGGACAGAGCGCACTCGACAAGGCCAAGGCCGACCTCGGCAAGGTCAAGGGACCCGGCGTCGACCTGGTGGCGGACGACCCCGCGCAGGCGACGACACTCCTCACTGACGCCTGGCAGCAGCTCAAGGCCGCGGAGGCATCAGGGGTCTCGGCCGCCGTGCTCGGGCCGCTGCGTGCGCAGGCGATCGCTGGCCTGGACACGCTCTACAAGGTGGTCCCCGTCGCGTCGACCACCCTCTTCGCGTTCACCGCAGCCGCCGGGCAGCCGCCGATCGACCTTGGCGCCCTGGTGCGTGGACCCGACGGTGCTCCGTACGTGCTCGACCGCTCCACCAAGACCGTCTATCGCATCGACCTGAAAGCCAAGAAGGCCACGGTGGTCGCCCGACTCGGGCAGAAGGCGAACGGGGCGGTCGTCTCGACGCCGAAGTTCCTGGCCGTCGGCGGACAGGACCTCCTGATCCTGGATTCCAAGAACGTCCTGTGGCGCTGGCGACCGTCCGACACCACGGGCAAGGGCACCCTGGTCCGGATCTCGGTGGCAGGTTCGGCGTCGTGGGGGACGGACATCTCCGGCATCGCGACCTTCCTGAAGGACTCCTCGCAGGGGCTCTACAACCTGTACGTCATCGACCCGTCCGAGCAGCAGATCCGGGCCTACTCGCCGCGTTTCGACGGCGGTGGATTCCCGGCCAACTCCACCTCCTGGCTGGCGACGGCCCGGGCGGTCGACGGCATCACCTCGATCTTCGTCGACGGCGACCTGTTCCTGACCGAGGGGGGCGTCGCCAAGCGCCTGTTCTCCGGCAGCGATACCGGCTGGAAACCGCAGGCGATCGGCGATGACCTGTTGCACACCGCCCCGTCGTTCTCGATCGCCGTCGGTCCGGTCACCGTCTCATCCGGGATGCTGGTGCCGATCAAGTCGCGGACCGGGAGCGTCTTCCTCTACGACAAGCCCAACCAGCGCGTGATCGAGTACGACAAGTCGAGTGGCGACTACCGCGCCCAGTACCAGCTGGCGGGGGACGCCCCGGACTGGAACGACCTGCGCGGCATGGCGGTCACGCCCGGTGTCGATGCCGGCCCCGCCACGCTGCTCTGGATCGGCGCCGATGGCGTCCACCAGTCGGTCCTCGAGGCGGTCGTCGAGGATGGCTCCACACCGTCGCCGTCGCCGTCGATCAGCCCGGCACCATCGGCCAGTCCGAAGGCAACGCCCAAGGTCACGCCCAAGCCGACCAGGAAACCGTAAGCCGGGGGCGAGGCCATGCTCCCCCTGCGCGACGCGAACCCCACGCGGCGCACGCCCATCGTGACCATCGCGATCGTGATCGCGTGCTTCATCGGGTTCGCCTACGAGCTCGGGCTGATGGCGAGTCACGGCGATGACGCGCTCGAGAGCTTCCTGACCGCGTGGGGCGTCGTTCCCGCCGACCTCACCGCCGCGTGGGGTCGCGGCGACATCGCCTCGAACGAGACCCTGACCCTGATCACGAGCCAGTTCCTGCATGGCAACTGGTTGCACATCCTGGGCAACCTGCTCTACCTGTGGATCTTCGCCAACAACGTGGAGGACCGGCTGGGGCGAGTCCGGTTCCTGCTCTTCTACCTGGCCGGTGGCGTGGCCGCAGCGCTGGCGCAGGTCGCGGTGGCGCCCCAGTCCACCGTGCCGACGATCGGGGCGTCCGGGGCGATCGCGGCCACGCTGGGGGCATACCTGGTGTTCTTCCCGCGGGCACGAATCACGTCGCTGGTGTTCCTGGGGTTCTTCTACCAGCTGGTCAACGTCCCGGCGGTCCTCGTCCTCGGGTTCTGGTTCGTGCTGCAGCTCATCGATGGGATCGGGTCGCTCGGGGTGACCACCGGCGGTGGGGTCGCCTTCTTCGCCCACATCGGCGGGTTCGTCGCCGGTGCGGCGGTCGCCTGGCTCGTGACGGCACTGGGCAGCCGGTCGGGTCAGCCGCCGGGTCAGCCGCCGAGACAGCCGTCGAGTCAGCCGCCGAGTCAGCCGCCCGCGACGGCCACCGTGGGATAATCCGGCACGATGGCGGAGCCAGAGCTGGTCGAGATGGTCGTGGAAAGCGTGCGCGTCCACATGCTCTCCAGTCGCCACGTGGTCATCCTCAAGGAGACCGAGCGCGACCGGTACCTGCCGATCTGGATCGGCCCGTGGGAGGCCAGCGCGATCGCGATGAAGCTCCAAGGCCTGACCCCGGAGCGTCCGCTTACGCATGACCTCTTCGCCGCGGCGCTGGAAGGTCTCGGGGTGCGCGTGGACCGGGTGGTGATCTCCGACATGGTCGATGAGACCTACCACGCCCGATTGGTGCTCGAGGGCGCTGGGCGCACCGTGGAGGTCGATGCGCGACCGTCCGATTCGCTTGCGATCGCGGTCCGCACGGGCGCTCGGATCTTCGCAGCCGTATCCGTGCTGGACCTGGCTGGTCTCGGCGCGGACACGAACCTTGGCGACGATGACGAGGACATCGGGAGCGCGCTCGAGAGCACCGGCGAGCGCGTCGCCGATGCGCGGCTCGACATGTTCCGCGACTTCGTGAACTCCCTCGACATGGACCCGGGCGCGGAGGGACAGCGAGGGAGCTGAGGCCCACCCGGCGGCCCTTCCGCCGAAGCGGCGTCGGCGCCCCCGAGCCCATCGCTTCTCTCGCTCCTAACGGCGCGGCCTCTGCGTCGGCTCACGGCCGCCGCGGCTATCACACCGGCCGACTGCGGGCCGGCCGTCGCCCTGCCGTCGCCCTGCCGTCGCCCTGCCGTCGCCCGTCAGACCCGCAGCTTCTGCCATCTACCAACCCCTGTTGTACGTGCCAGCCGAGCGGGCGTGATTGAGGGCAGATTCCTGTCACCTACCAATTGGGGTGGTATGTGGTGGGGAATCGGGCACGTTCGGCTCCGATCCCGCGCGATCTTCCTGTCTCGCACCACTCGGGTTAGTAGGTGGCAGACGGCGCGCAGCCGGCACGAAGGACGCGGCAGGAGGCGATCCCGCCCGCCTGCGCGGCCCTGCCGATCGCGCTACTTGTCCAGGACTGGGCGTCCCTTGCCGAGTGCGCGACGCGCGTTCACCCACATCTCCAGCCGCAGCCGCCAGAAATCGCGGACCGCGCGGAAGATCACCTGCGGTTTCGCGCCTGTCGGGGAGCCGGCGGTCCGAGCGTAATGCGGCACCCCGACCTCGGCGATGGATCGGCCCGCGGCGCGCAGCTTGATGAGCAATTCGGCTGACAGGAACGCGCCGTCCGATTCCACGGCGATCCCCTCGAGCGCCGCGCGCCGGAACAGCTTGCAGGCACAGTCGACGTCGGTGACCGGAAGGCCGAAGAGCAGGCGGTTGCACAGCCGGTAGACGCGGGCGTAGGCCGTCCTGATGAACGGATCGGCGCGCTTGATGCGGAACCCGACGACGACGTCGGGTGCGTCCGCGGCCGCCAGCCGAGTCGTGAGGCGTCCGATATCCGCGACCTTGAATTGACGGTCGCCGTCCGTGAAGGCGACCAGGTCGTAGCGGGCCGCCGCGAACCCGGATCGGATCGCCGCGCCGTAGCCCTGGTTGACCGCGTGGTGGACCACCCGGACGACACCTGGATGGGCTTCGGCGAGGGCGTCGGCCAGACGCGGCGTCGCGTCCTTCGACCCGTCGTCGACGGCGATGATCTCGAACGTCTCGGCCAGCGTCGGCAGGGTCTCCAGTGCCTCGGCCACGAGGCCTTCGAGGTTGGCCTCCTCGTTATGGGCGGGGAAGAAGTACGAAAGCCGCGCGACGCGCGGTGTCGGTTCGGTCATCGGCACATCGTGCCATGCGCGAGGACCTGGTCGTTGGTCGCGGAGCCGGTCATCAGCCGCCCAACCGTCCGGTGACCTGCACCATGTCGCCGTTCGCCCCGTCGGTGAACGGCACCGTCACGTAGCGGTCGGTGACCTCTGCGAACTCGTTCCGCAGTTGACGCATCACGTAGACGGGACGCGTGCCGAGATACCGATCGATCACGTTCGGGACCGAACCCAGCTCCTGGTCCAGCCGCGTGCGGTCGTCGATGAGCGTGATGTCGGGACGGCGGCGCTCCACCAATGTGGCATACCAGAGCGGTGTCGAATAACTCCACCAGCTGACGATGACCGCGTTCGGTTCGAGTCTCGTGAGAACGTCGTCGAGCCAGCCGCGGGCGTCAGCGATGCGGTGATCCTGCACGACCGTCAGGCGGTCGGGGATGGCGAGACCCGTCGGGAGCAAGAGGACCCCGGCCATGAGTGCCGACGCCACGGGCGTGGCCATCGGTCGAAGATCGCGGTCGACGATCGACTCCACCAGCATCGACGCAAGGATCGCGAGCCACGTCCAGGCGATCAGGATCGGGCCGAGGTAGTAGCGCGCGATGTCGGCGTTCTCGTACGAGGCGGCGAAGAAGCAGGTGATCAGCACGGTCGTGCCGGTCAGCAGCGCATAACGCGGCCGGGTCATGACGGCGGCGATGAACCCGATCGGGACCAGGAACGAGAGGACGCCGAACTGGCTGACCGTCAGGTCGACCAGGGTATGGAACTTGCCGGCCAGGTCGCCGAACGGATCCTGGATGCTGCCCATGAACTGTTGGCCGAGGGCGACATAGATGAACCCGGACAGTGTTGACGGCGTCCCATAGACGAGCGGGGCACGGATCAGCCCGGCGCGGATCGGGAGTTCAAGATAGATGAGGACCAGGACGATCAGCAACGCCAGGACACACCGGCCGATGAGTCCCCGGCGACGCAGGATGTCCGGCTGGACCGTCATCACGAAGAGCCCGATCGGGATGGCCAGAAGCAGGGTCAGTGAATGATTCCCCATCGACAGCCCGAAGACCGCCGCGCTCGCGATCAGCAGACGATCAGCATTCGGTCGTTCGAACGCGACGCGGTCCTCCCAGGCCACCAGCAGGCGCAGCAGCAGGGCCACGAAGACCAGGTGGAGAGCGTGGACGTCGGCATGGGTGCCGATCGCCCACGCGATGGGGGTGAGGGCCATGGCGGCCCCGGCCAGGATGGCGAGGGCCATGGAGCCGGTGAGCGCACGGACCAGGTCCACGGTCACGCCGGCGGCGATGGCGAGGAAGACCGCCGACAGCAGGTTCACCCGGAACGCCGGGTCGCCGAGCGGCTGGAACACGATCGAGGCCAGCCACGCCAGCAGCACGTAGGTCGGGAAGCCGGTCGGGTGCGCCGTGCCGAGCAACGGGCCCACCGACTGGAGTTCCCCGGTGTCCCAGAATGCGACACCCGGAAGCAGCGCAGCACACGCCGCCACCAAGGCAACGAGAGCGACGGCGATGGCGGGCACAAGTCTGGAAGGGTCTGCCCGGCGACCCTGTGCTACGCTCAGTTGAACCTTCCCCGCTCGTGCAGGAGCCGTTCCCGGTGACTGGCCCCACGTCCGCTGGTCCCGAGCGAGGCACAGGCGCGCCGTCGCGTTCCACCGGGACGCAGGGAGCCGTCGGCGCGGTCCTGTTCGTCCTCGCCCTGGGGCTCGCCCTTCGCGTCATCATCGCACAACGCATCCCAGGCTCCGGTTTCGGCGTGGACCTGCAGGCGTTCCAATACTGGGCGAGCGACCTTGCCTCGAACGGGCCGTGGGGCTTCTACGATCGCCCGTTCTTCCACGACTACACGCCCGGCTACCTCTACGTCCTGTGGATCGTCGGGATCGTCGGCAAGGTCCTCGGTGGTGGCATCGGCGACCTCATCAAGGTGCCGCCGATCCTGGCCGATCTGGCCATCGGCTGGCTCGTGTACTCGATGGTGCTCGAGCTCGGGGGTCGGTACCGGCTAGCGCTCATCGCCGCCTTCGTCGCGGTCATCAATCCGATCTCCTGGTTCGACAGTGTCGTCTGGGGCCAGGTCGATTCCTTCGGTGTGGTGTTCCTGCTGCTCGGGCTGCGCGACCTGTGGCGCGACAAGCCGGAACGGTCCGCGATCTGGACGGTGATCGCCGCGATCATCAAGCCGCAGCTCGGGATCCTGGTCCCGCTGGTCGCCGTGGTGACGATCCGACGAGCCCTCTGGCCGGCGGGCGGTCAGGGTGAGAACGAGGAGCGCACCGGTCGACCGGTCCGCATCCTGACGACGGCGCTCGCCGGGTTCCTCACCGCGGTCGTGGTGTCGGCGCCCTTCGGCCTCACGCCGGTGGGGCTCGTGCAGCAGATCCTGGTGGCCGGCGGCGGGTATCCGTACCTCTCGGTCAACGCCTACAACATCTGGGCCGTGGTCCCCTCGGATACCGGGATCAGCCTCGCGAGCGCCGGTCTGTGGGTCTGCGACGCCATCGGGAGCGCCACCGAATGCGGCTCCGGCGTGGCGGTCTTCGGGGTGATCCCGGCCATCGCCATCGGGATCGCACTGCTCCTTGGCGCGATCGTGACCACGCTCTGGCTGGTCGCCCGCCGACCCGATCGCCTGGCGCTCATCGTCGGGCTGGCCGTCCTCGCCCTCGCGTTCTTCATGCTGCCCACCCGCGTCCATGAGCGCTACGGCTACCCGTTCTTCGCGCTGGCGGTGATCCTCGCGGCGATCTCATGGCGCTGGCGCATCGCCTACCTGCTGCTGAGCGCGGCCACCTTCGCGAACATGTACGTCGTCCTCACCACGCTCTACCCGGACAATCCGAAGATCCACGACTGGCTGGGGATCGGGTCGCTCATCCGCTCGCCCGGGGGCGTCGTCGTCGTGGTCGTCGTGAACACGATCGGGTTCGTGTGGGTCTTCCTGCAACTCCGCGCGAGAGCCCTGGCCGGCCTCGAGGGTGAGCTGGAGGCCGCCGGCGAGGGCTGGTGGGATGACGATGAGGCCGTCGTCGCCACGGACCGGACGTTCGCGCCAGCACCCTGGCCCGCGACCGATCGGCTCCCGCCGCAGTCCGGGCGGTCGGTGCTGTCCGGCGCGTCGATCCAGGCTGGTGCGCTGACCCCGGCGGTCACCATGCCGACGTGGACCGCTCGCGCGTCGATGAGCGAGCTTGGTGTCGTGGACTGGATCCGCGACCGCTGGTCCGATCGCGCGGTGCGGCCGGACCGCAGCGCCAAGCTGGCCGGTGAGCGCGGTGGCCGCCTCGACCGACTCGACCTTTGGATCCTGGTGGTCCTGGTGGTCGCCAGCCTGACGCTGCGCATCTTCCGGCTGGAGGAGCCGTACCAGATGCATTTCGACGAGGTCTATCACGCCCGGACCGCGACGGAATTCCTCCAGGACTGGCGCTACGGCCAGTCGCATGACATCTACGAATGGACCCACCCGCACCTGGCCAAGTACGCGATGGCCCTCGGGATCATGGCCTGGGGTCAGGACGCGGTCTCGGCCACGAGCGACCTCGGCGTCCCGGTGGTGGGAAGCGCCATCGAGCCACGCCGCGACGACAGCGCCGCGCCGGGTGGACGAGCGGGCGAGCGACTGCACGTCGCGACCGGTAGCGAACTGCGGACGTACGACCTGCGGACCCGTGACCTGATCTCCACGATCGCCGTGCCGGGCATCAGTGCCGTCACGTTCGACGAGACGGGCGCCCAGCTGCTCCTCGGGTTCGCCGATGGCAGGGTCGAGACGCTCAAGGTGGGCACGATCACGTCTGGCGGTACGTCCTCGGCCCACCCGACGTCGCTGGGCTCGGTAAAGGCCCCCGTCCAGCGCCTGTTCGTCGACCCGGATGGCACGACCGTCGCCGTCGGCGAGAAGGACCACCTCGATCTGCTCGACCTGTCGACCGGAGCGGCCGTCGGCGGCATCGACCTGCCGGGCCTCGTCGATATCGCCGATGGCGGGACCGGCTCCGCGGTGGTCGCCACGATCGCCGATGTCACCGATGCGCCCGCAGAGGCGGCGGTCTTGTCGAACCTGCTGGGCGGGACCGTCGCCGAGTACCAGCGCAAGCTCACGGCATCGGGGCCGACGGTCAACCTGGGGCTCCCCGGCACGGCCGAGACACGGACCTCGGTCGAGACCGCCATCTCCGACGGCAAGCTCGCGGGGATCTCGATCGATGACATCAAGCGGATCGCGACGGCCACCAGCGCGGGCGTGACGTTCGTCGACGCCGCGTCCGCGTCGATCGTCGATACCGTGACGCTGACCGGCGGCGCCCACGGTCTGGGCATCGTCATCGGTCTCGACGACCCGAAGCTCTACGTGACCGCAGGCACGGCGGCCAAGCCCGAATACCACGTGATCGCGATCGGCGGCGACCCGGCGGCTGTCGGGCCCACGGACCTGGGATCGCACCCGATGCCCGGTCTCGGTTCGTCGGTCGTCTTTGACAGGGCGAGTCAGATGATCCATATCCTGGGTCGGGCGCAGGGCGCGAGCGCGAGCGGCCCTTGGACCGTGTACGTCATCGAACCACACGCGAACGCCGTCTACGCCGACGCGAAGCTGCCGGCAGGCTTCGTGCCCGCCACGTGGGTCGCGGACCTCGAGCCGCAGTACCCGACCGATGACCGCCAGCAGATCCTGGTGATGGACGTTTCGGGCGCGACCGCGTCCATCCCGACCGGATCGCACGCATTCTCGTGGCGCCTCCCCGGCGTCATCGCGGGCACGCTGATGCTGGTGTGCCTCTATCTCCTGACGCGGATCCTGTTCCGGCGCCGCCTGGTGGCGGGCCTCGTCGGGCTCTTCGTCCTCATCGACGGGATGATGTTCGTCCAGTCGCGGATCGGCATGAACGATGTGTACGTGGGCCTGTTCATCGTGGCCGCGTACGCCCTCTTCGCGGCCGTCTACACCGGTTGGTGGCGCGGCCGCGCCGCGTTCTGGCTGGCATTCCCGATCATCGGGCTGTTGCTCGGCCTCGCCCTGGCCAGCAAGTGGGTCGCGCTGTACGCGATCGGTGGGGTGGCGCTCCTGATGCTCGTGCGCAGCGCGCTGGGCCGGGTCGTGGCCATCCTGGCGCTGATCGCCATCACCTCGGTCCTGGGCTACATGGGCATCACCGTGCCCGCTGGAGCCGGCGCCGGGAACGTGCTGTTCCTGCTGATCATGGTGGCGTTGTGCCTGGTGGCGGTGGTCGCCGCGATCCTCCATCCGATCGCCTGGACCGACGAGGAGATGCGCTTCGCGCTCATCCTCCCTGTGGGGGTCGGGGCGATCCTCTTCTTCGGGGCGCTGGCGCTGGGCAAGATCGATCAGGTGATGGCGATCGGCCCCGCCTCCGTGACGCCGCTCCTGGCAAGCGTCGCCCTCGCCCTCTCGTCGCTGCTCGTCTACGCCGCGTTCTGGGTCGGCGGCCGGATCGGGTTCGGGCCGCTGGCGGGCCGTCCCGCAGCCGGGTCGCCGGCGGAGCTCCTTGACCCGCCAGCGCCGGCGCCCGAAGGCTGGCTGCGCATGGGCTGGTTGGCCGGGCTCCCGGTGGTGTGGGCGGCGATCTCGCTGCTGGTCATCCCGATCGTGGTCTACGTGGTCTCGTATCTGCCATGGGCCGCGGTCGAGAACCACCAGATCCTCGCCGGCTTCCCGTCCGGTCACACCGGCCAGACCCTGGTCGACCTCACCAAGGCGATGTACGGCTATCACAACGGCCTCGTCGCCGCCCACCCGGCCGATTCCCCGTGGTGGGCGTGGCTGTTCGATCTCAAGCCGGTCTGGTTCTACCAGGGTGGATTCGCCGGCGGCACGTCCGGCGCGATCTACGACGCCGGCAACCTCGTGCTGTGGTGGATGGGCGTCCCGGCCATGCTCTTCGTGGCCGTGATGGCGTTCCGGCGGCGCAGCCCGGCCCTCGCCCTGATCGCGGTCGGGTTCGCGTGCCAGTGGATCTCGTGGGCGCGCATCGACCGCGCCGCGTTCCAGTACCACTACTACACCTCGCTGCCGTTCGTGCTGATGGCCCTCGCCTACTTCATGGCGGAGCTGTGGCATGGCGCCTCGCGTCACGCCTGGCAGCTGGCGAGACTCGCCGGGGCGATCGCCGTCGTCCTGCCCGCGGCGCTGTGGCTGTTCTCTCGGCCGCTGTGCGCCGCGGTCGATGTGGCGGCCGTCAACAAGGATTCGGCGGCATGTCCGGCCGTCATCCCGGACTTCGTCCTGACGACCCAGACAGCAGCGCTCGCGCTCGCGATCGGCATCGGGCTCTTCTTCATCGTGCGGACGATGCTGGCCATGACCGCCGACAAGGGCGACGTGCCGGGATCCGGTTCGTACCGGTCACTGGCGATCATCGGGGTGGCGGTCGGGGTGGCCGTCGTGGTCGCCTCGCGCCTGCCGGACGCCGCGATCCTCACCCTCCAGCGCGTCCCCGTGGAACCGATCGTGCTGGTGGCATCGCTGCCATTGATCTACCTGGCCCTGACCGTCCTGGGGGCCCGCGACCCGCGCCGCTTCGTGGTCGGGTTCGTGACGGCGGCGATCGCCTGGTTCGTGATCCTTTATCCGAACATCTCGGCACTGCCGCTGCCGTCGCAGCTGGTGAACGCCTACCAGGGGATCCTGCCGACCTACCTCTACGCGTTCCAGTTCCCGGTCAGCCAGATCGATCGCAATGCGTCGATCGCGCTGTTCACGCCGATGCTCGGGATCATCGCGGCGGCGGTCGTGGTCACGTGCGCCGTGGTCGGCTATTCCGCCTGGGTCTGGAGACTCTCGGCCGCCGACGCGAAGAGCGGCCAATCGGACGAGCCCGACCCCTTCGCCCGGACCGGTGGCGCCTGAGGCACCTCTGCGTTGAACCCCGAGGGGAGCTGCCCGGCGGCCGCGAGACGACGGATCACGAACCCGTAGTAGGCCTCGACGCGGGCAGTCACCCGCGGCCAGCTGAAGTCCGCGGCACGCACCTGGCCCGCGTCGCCCATCTGCTTCGCCAGCGCCCGATCGTCGAGCAGGCGCGCGATCGCCTGGGCGAGGGCCTTTGGATCGCGCGGCGGGACGAGCAGCCCTTCGCGTCCGCGCCGAACGACGCCCTTGTAGCC
>JBBQLI010000024.1:0-32156 GCA_038327765.1 Candidatus Limnocylindrales bacterium
GGGAGTCGCCCGTCGAGATGCCACTGGGCATAGCGCGGGAAGTCGACCGCAGGATCGGCGAACCCGTAATTCGACCCGAGGATGCGGCGGCTACCGTCCACGAACGGGTAGACATCGAACGCGGCGCGCGCCCCCAGCGGTGTCATGCCCACGAGGACGGCGGTGCCACCCAGCGGCAGTGCGCCGATCGCGAGCTCGATCGTGGGGATCCGGCCGATCGCGTCGAAGACGAACTCGGGGCCACCGTCGGTGAGGTCGCGCAGCGCCGCGAGGGTCTCGGCGTCATCGTCGCCCGCGAGCAGGCCGTGTGTCGCGCCCATGGACGCGGCCACCTCCAGCTTGGCCGCCACGCGATCGATCGCGACGATGCGGGACGCACCCGCGAGGACAGCCCCCATCACGCATGACAGACCCACGCCACCGAGCCCGATGACCGCCACGCTCGAACCTGCCGGCATGACCGCGGTCTTGAGCGCCGCACCGACGCCGGTGGAGACACAACACCCGATGAGGGCGGCGACGGCCGGATCGACGCCATCGGGGAGTGGGATCGCGGCCGCGACGGGCACCACGACGGCCTCCGCCATCGTCGCGATGGCGCAGTACGCCAGGACGGGTTCGCCGGGCAGGTTTGTGGGCCTCGTGCCGGTCGTGGCCGGGCGTGCCGGGTCTGCGGCCGTGGTCGGGCGCGCCGGGTCTGTGGCCAGGCGCCGGAACGGGACGGTCCCGTCGAGCAGGCGGTGCCGGAACGACGGGGAGTCCGTGCAGATCCACGGCCGCCCCGAGCGGCAACCCCGACAGATGCCGCAGGGCACGAGCCACGACAACGCGACCGGCTGGCCCGGACGCAGGTGATCCGCGCCGGGTCCGACGGCCTCGACCACGCCAGCGCCTTCGTGACCCATGACGATCGGCGTCGGTCGAGCCCAGTCCCCGTCGCGGACGTGAAGGTCCGAGTGGCAGACGCCCGCCGCCTGCATCCGGACACGGACTTCGCCGGCGCGCGGCTCGATCAGTTCCAGCGGGACGATCGTGGTGGGGGAGCCCAGCGTGTCGAGGACCGCCGCGCGCACCGTGATTCTCACCTGCTCAGGCCTCGCCGTCCCGCCGGCGTTCGACCGCGCGGAGCGGCTCGTAGGGGACATAGGCGGGCCACCACGTGGCGGCATCGACCGCAGCCTCCGCAGCATCGCCAAGCCGCTCACGCGCGACGGCGATGGCGATGGTCCGCGACACCGTGCGAAGGTCGGCGACGGGCGGGTAGAGCGCACCGGCCGCGAGACGGGCCGGGCTCACGGCCGCGGCCAGGGTACGGGCGGCCAGCAGGAACAGGTCATCGGTGACGGCCGGAGCCTCCGCCACGATCGTCCCGAGACCCACGCCCGGGAAGACGAAGGCGTTGTTCGCCTGGCCGATCTCGTGTCGCCGTCCGTCGCGCACGACGGCATCGAACGGCGAACCCGTGGCGACCAGGGCGTGGCCGTCGGTCCAGGCGAGGATGTCCTGCGGCGTCGCCTCCGTGACCGATGTGGGGTTCGAGAGCGGCAGCACGATCGGTGTCGCGCACGTCTCGGCCATGGCACGGATCGCGCCTTCGGTGAAGGTGCCGGCCACGCCGGTCACGCCCACGAGCACGGTCGGGCGCCGCTGCCGGATCGTGCTGGTGAGGTCCGGGGTGGTGGCCTGGGCCTCGACGGCGAACTCGCGCTTCATCTGATCGAGGTCGTCGCGCCCGGCATGGACGAGCCCCTTCGAATCGACGAGGGCGATGGCGGCTCTGATCGCGTCGGCCGTCACGCCGTCGGCACGCATCGCGAGGGCGAGCGCGCGGCCGATGCCGACCCCCGCGGCGCCCGCTCCCACGATCACGACATTCGTCTCCGCGAGCGTTCGGCCGGTAGCGCGCAGGCCCGCCAGGACCCCGGCCACCACGATCGCGGCGGTTCCCTGGATGTCGTCGTTGAACGATGGCACGCGGTGGCGGTAGCGGTCGAGGATGCGCAGGGCGTTCGTCTGCTTGAAGTCCTCGAATTGGATCAGGCAGCCCGGCCAGACCTCCTCGACCCCGGTGATGAATGCCTCGACGAGGGCGTCGTACTCCGCGCCGCGCAGCCGCGGCGCGCGATAGCCGAGGTACAGGGGGTCGTCCAGCAGGGCCGGGTTGTCGGTCCCGACATCCAGGGAGACCGGCAGGGTCAGGGCCGGGTGGATCCCGCAGGCGGCCGTGTAGATCGCGAGCTTGCCGATCGGGATGGCCATGCCGCCCGCGCCCTGGTCGCCCAGGCCCAGGATCCGTTCGTTGTCGGTGACCACGATGAGCCGGACATCCTCGAACGGGCCCTGGCGCAGCAGCTTCGGGATCCGGTCGCGATCCGCGGGCGTGATCCACGTGCCACGGGTGCGTCGGATGATGTGGCTGAATTCCTGGCACGCCCGACCGACGGTCGGGGTGTACACGATCGGCAGGAACTCCTCGAGGTGCTCCGCCAGGAGCCGATAGAAGAGTGTCGCATTGCGGTCCTGCAGGGCGGCCATCCCGATGTACCGCTCCAGGGCATCGTCCTTGACGCGCAGGTGCTCCAGCTCGAGCGTCACCTGTTCCTCGATCGTCAGGATCCGGTCGGGCAGCAGACCGCGCAGGTGGAAGGCCTCGCGTTCGCCCGGCGGGAATGCCAGATCTTTGGTGAGCAGCCGGCTGCCGAGCAGGGCCGGTCCCGTCAACCCGATCGACGCAGGGCGGCCGGCAGCGATATCGTCGAACGGGGCGGGGAGCGGTCGCATCGCTGCAAGGGTACCGGCCGCGACGGGTCGCGCGACGGGGAACAGGGTCCGCGCCGGCACGCTCGGCCGTGGCGGGCCTGGTGGAGGGGTTCCCTGTCGCCCAGGTCCCCCGGACCCGTAGCCCCATCTCGGGATGGTCAGATCCGGCGACGTGTGCCACGCTGCCGCGCATGACCCCATGTTGCCGCACATGACCAACCGTCTCGCGCCCGTGGCTGCATCGCTCGCGGCCGTCGCGCTGCTCGTTGGTCTGGCCCCTGCGGCCGTGGCCGCGCCGCCGAACTTCCCGTCCTACGACTCGGGTTATCACAGCTACACCGAGATGGTGCAGGTCCTCCAGGCGACCGCTGCGGCCCACCCGGACATCGTCCATCTCTTCTCGATCGGCACGAGCTATCAGGGTCGAGCTCTGTGGGCCGTGAAGGTCTCGGACAACGTGATGGTCGACGAGAACGAGCCCGAAGTGATGTTCGACTCGCTGACCCATGCCCGCGAACATCTCTCGCTGGAGCAGGACCTGGCGATCCTGCGCTGGCTCACCGACGGCTATGGCATCGACCCGCGCATCACCCACGAGGTGAACACTCGCGAGATCTGGATCATCTTCGCCGTCAACCCGGACGGCGCCGAGTACGACCTGACCGGCAGCCCGTATCGGGCGTGGCGCAAGAACCGCCAGCCGAACCCAGGCTCCACGCACATCGGGACGGATCTCAACCGGAACTACGGCTACGACTGGGGCTGCTGCGGCGGGTCCTCGGGCTCGACCGCCTCGATCACGTACCGCGGACCGCGCGCCTTCTCCGCGCCCGAGACCCAGGCGATGCGCGACTTCATGCTCAGTCGTCGAGTGGGTGGTGTCCAGCAGATCAAGGTCGCGATCACGTTCCATACGTCAGGTGAGCTGGTGCTCTGGCCGTACGGCCACACCAAGACCAACGTCCCACCCGACATGACCACCGCTGATCATGCCGCGCTCGCGACCATCGGCACGCGGATGGCCCATCGCAATGGGTACCACCCGATGCAGTCGAGCGATCTCTACATCACCGATGGCGACGAGATCGACTGGGCGTACGGGACCCAGCGCATCTGGATGTACACCCTGGAGCTCTACGGGCGGGGCCCCGGCGTCAAGGAGTTCTACCCGCCGGACGAGATCATCACCCGCGAGACGGAGCGCAACAAGGAAGCGATCCTGTACCTGATCGACCAGGCCGGTTGCCGCTATGCCGCGATCGGCCTGGCGAAGCAGGACTGCGGCCCGCTCTTCGACGATTTCGAGATCAACGCAGGGTGGACCGTGGATCCGCTCCATACCGATACTTCGAAGAGTGGCCGGTGGGCACGTGGCAATCCGGCCACGACCCCATACCAGCTGGGCACGACCGTCTCCGGTTCCGGTGCGCTCGTCACCGGCGCAGCCGCCGGCTCGCGACCGGCGGCGAATGACGTGGATGGCGTTACCACCGTCCGCTCGCCGCTCGTGTCGATCCCGGCGACGACCGGTCGCCTGACCTTCCGCTACTCGTTCGCCCATGCCAGCAACTCGTCGAGTGCCGATGACTTCCGCGCCTACGTCGAGCGAGCGGACGGGTCGCGGACGCTCGTGACGTCGATCGTGGGCTCGGCGCGCACGCTTCGGCCAACGTGGCGGAGCGCCTCGATCTCGATGGCACCGTGGGCCGGCCAGGATGTTCGCATCGTGTTCGAAGCCGCCGATCGCGGCCGCGGCAGCACGGTCGAGGCGGAAGTGGACGACGTCCGGATCACGCAGCCGTAGGAACTGCTCGGCCGGGCACGGGGATCGTGGTCAGGCCGGGGCGGGGAGCGGAAGCTCGACACGGAACGTGGTCCCGCCACCAGCCGGCGAGAAGACCCTGATCGTCCCGCCATGGGCTTCCACGAGACCACGCGCGATGGCCAGACCCAGGCCGGACCCGCGTGACGCTTCGCCCTTCACGAATCGATCGAAGATGTGCGGGAGCAGGTCCCTGTCGATGCCCGGACCCGTGTCGCGGACGGTCAGCACCAGCCTGTTCGCCGACACGGAGCCACTCAGCATGATCGAGCCACCCTTCGGGGTATACCGCAGCGCGTTTCCGACCAGGTTCGACAGCACTTCGCGGAGGCGGACCGGATCGACGTCGATGATCGGCAGGTCGGACGGGGCATCGGTGGCGATCGTCACCCCGGCCCCCTCGGCGGCGGGTCGGAAGGAGCGGGCCACCTCGGCCAGCAGCACATCCGCATCGGTCGGCTCGGGATGGAGCGGCAGCGTCCCCGCTTCGGAGAGCGCCACGGTGCGGAGGTCGTCGATCAGTCGCGCCATGACCCGCGTCTCGTCGAGGATCGTGGTCAGGTGGACCGGATCGGCGGGGTAGACCCCGTCGAGGATCGCCTCGAGGTTGCCGGTGATCACGGTCAGTGGCGTCCGCAGTTCGTGACTCACGTCAGCGAGCAAGGTCCGTCGTTGTTCCTCGTCAGATTCGAGCCGGGCGACCATGGTGTCGAAGCCGCGGGCGAGGTCCTGGACCGGCCGGAGGTCGGAGCGGGTGGTCCCCACACGGACGCTGTAGTCGCCGTCCTCGACGCGCCGGGTCGCTGCCAGCGTCCGGTCGAGGTCGCGGGCGGCCCCGAAGAGCCCGCGCAGGATCGCGGCCAGGATCGCCACGACCGCGATGGCCACGATCGCGATCTGGAGCGAGCCGAACCGCGACATGAGCGAGGCCATCGTCGCCACGATCGAGGCGACAAGGACCAGGAAGAAGAAGCCGAACAGACAGCCGAACCCCTGGCGTCGCCGCCAGGAGATGTCGCGACGGCCACGCTGGACGTCGATCCGCCTCGCCATCCGGGCCCGGGCGCGCATCTCGAAGGCGAAGGCATCACGCCGACCGCGGTCTGCGCGCCGGGCGTCGAGGTGGTCCTCGTGGGCGCGTGACAGACGCTCGAATCGCTCGCCGAACGGATCGCGTGGCTGGCGCGGTCCGCCGCCCGGTCCGCCGCCCGGTCCGCCGGGCCCGCCCGGCCCGCCCGGCCCCGCGGGGCCGCCGTCATTGCCCGGACCCGTCAACTGACCGCTCCGCGGTCGTCAGCGAAGCGGTAGCCCACGCCATAGACCGTCAGCACGTACCGAGGGATTCGCGGATCGGGTTCGATCTTGCGACGCAGGTTCTTGATGTGCGAATCGATCGCGCGCTCGTAGGACTCGAAGGCCACCCCGCGGAGCGCATCGAGGAGCTGGGACCTCGTGAAGATGCGTCCGGGAGCCGCGGCCAGGGTTGCCAGCAGCTTGAATTCGGTGGCGGTGAGGTCCACAGCCCGGCCGGCCACTTCGGCACGCATCCGCGGGACATCGAGGACGACGTCGTCCGCCCGGATCAGCTCGCTCGGCTGGCTGGTCTGCTCGCTGCGGCGCAGGACAGCCTTCACGCGAGCGACGAGTTCGCGCGGCGAGAACGGCTTCGTCAGGTAGTCGTCGGCGCCCAGCTCGAGGCCAAGCAGCTTGTCGAGTTCGTCATCGCGCGCAGTCAGCATCACGATCGGGATCGCCGAGTCCCGGCGCAGCTCGCGCGTGACTTCGAGGCCATCGAGACCCGGCAGGCCGATGTCGAGGACGACCAGGTCGGGGTGGTGGCGCCGAGCGGTCTCGATCGCGGTGCGGCCGTCGGCGGCGGTCAGGACCGTGAACCCGGCGTGCTCGAGGTAGTCGCGCGCAAGCTGGACAATCTTGGCTTCGTCGTCGACGACCAGGACGGTTCGCATCGTTGGCATCGTAGTGGGTGAGGCAGGGAAGAGACGGAGCGCCCCCGGGACGGATGCCCAGGGGCGCATGGGAGGGAGGACGGCTGCGTTCAGCCGACGGGAGGGGTGGCGGGCGGCGGGGTGGTCGATCCGTCGGTCGGCGGCGGGCTGCCGGCCGGTGGGGTCGAGCCCGAGGCCGCGGCCGAGCCCGAGGCTGCGTCGTGCGACTGGCGGTGCCAATCGTCGAACGTGCCCCGGAACTGGTTCGCGAAGTGGCTGCGGCGGGCGTCGCGGTCGAAACCGGGACCCCAGCCGGGGCCGCCGGGGCCGCCCCAGCCCGGCCCGCCGGGGCCGCCACGGTGGCGACCGCCGAAGACGACGGCCCGGATCAGGCCGATCACGATGACGATGAAGAGGAGGGTTCCGAAGAACCCGAAGATCCCGGCCCCGAAGCCATAGCCATGGAAGCCATGACCGTAGCCATACCCGTAGGCTGGGACGACGACCGGCGCAGTGACGACCGTATGGCCGTCAACGGTGGCGGTGGTGACGGCGGTCGACAGGCCGGCCTGATAGGCGGTGTTGGCGACCGCCCCGCCGGCGATGGCAAGGACGGCGATAAGCAGGATCGCGGCGAAAACGCGGCGCATGTGCGCTGGACTCCTTCGATGGTCTGGCGCGTCGCAGGATGCTGCGCGCCTGGGATCCACGCTGGACCCCTGATGTCATCACGTTCGTTCCGGCATGTGGAGCGGGTATGGAGGCGCGATGGCGGTGTGGCACGGGTTGGCGTGGGCGGCGCTCGAGCATGTATGCACCGTTTCCCTCTCGGGGGCGACCTTTTCCGGGTGATGCACCTCGACTGCATGAGCCGAGGCCGCGCTGCATACGCGGCACCGGGCGTGGTCGACACGGTCCGAGCCCGACCGATCTCCCCCTGATGCATGCGAAAGGCATCGCTTCGAGCGGGTCGATTCGTCCTCGAACAGGGGCATATCGAGCGCGCGAAGTAGTCTTGACAGCAGCACGTCCTACTGGCACAATACGCCCATGACACCGACCGCGGACGACGCCCGCTACTCCCTGACCGAACTGGCTGATCTTGCCGGCGTGACGCCGCGCACCGTTCGCTACTACCTCGCGAGCGGTCTTCTGCCGGCGGTGGGCATCTCGGGGCCCGGCGCGAAATACG
Source organism: Candidatus Limnocylindrales bacterium (assembly GCA_038327765.1). Taxonomy (GTDB): domain Bacteria; phylum Chloroflexota; class Limnocylindria; order Limnocylindrales; family CSP1-4; genus SPCO01. Next base: position 7,721 of record JBBQLI010000024.1, read on the forward strand.
GGGACGACCATCTCGACCGCCTACGGGTGATCCGCCGATTGCAGCGGGAGCATCTGCCACTCGCTGACATCCGGCGCCGACTCGCCGACCTCGACCAGGCCACCATCCACGATCTGGCAGGCTCGGATGCGCAGCCGGCGCCGCGGGACTCGGCACTCGACTACATCCGGGGCATCCTGGGAGGAACGTCCGCAGGCATCTCCCATGGCGCGCGCCGGAGCATGTCCAAGCCGCTCTACTCGCTCACGGCGCCGCCGTCAGCCCCCAGCGAGCCACCCGTCGCACCACCACAGTTCATGACATCCACGCCTGCGGTCGCCGAAGCGGCAGCCGAATACCACCCGACGCCCACGAACGCCGAACGCTCCCAATGGGAACGGATCGTCCTTGCCCCCGACGTCGAGCTTCATGTCCGGCGGCCATCCAGCCGGATCAAGAACAAGGGGATCGAGCGTCTCGTGACGATCGCCCGCGAGCTCCTCGAGGAGGACTGACATGCCCGTCGACACCACGCACCCAAACCTGACCATCCGCCAGGACCGACGATTCGTTCGGGCCAGGCATCACAGCCATCGCTTCGTCGTTGCCGACGTCACTGCGCCGCGCGCCACCCGTGAGCGGCGGCGTCCGGCGGTGAATCTCGCCATCGTGCTGGACCGTTCGGGCTCGATGTCGGGCGCCAAGCTCCACGTCGCGAAGCTCGCCGTCGAAGAGGCCATCGCCCGCCTAGAAGCCACCGACCGGTTCAGCATCGTCGTCTACGACGACACCGTCGATGTCGTCGTCGAGTCCACGCCGGCGTCGGCCGAGGCTCGCCGGAACGCGGTCGATCGCCTTCGAGACATCGATGCGAGAGGCAGCACCAATCTCTCGGAAGGGTGGCTGCGCGGGTGCGAACAGGTGGCCGCGCATCTGGCGGCGCACGGCGTCGATCGCTGTCTGCTTCTCACCGATGGCCTCGCCAACGCCGGCATCATCGACGCCGCCGAGCTCGCCAGTCATGCCGCGGAACTGCGGGCCCGCGGGATCTCGACGTCGACGTTCGGCGTCGGCACCGACTTCGACGAGGTCCTGCTCCAGGGCATCGCCGACGCGGGTGGCGGGCACTTCTACTACATCGCCGACGCGCCGCAGATCCGTGACGCGATCACTGGCGAAGTGGGCGAAACGCTCGAGATCGTCGCCCGCGACGTGCGGCTCGAGGTCACGGCCCGCGACGCGATCCGAGTCGAGCCGATCAGCCCGTTTCGTGCCACGACCAGTGGTGGGCGCACGTTCATCGAACTCGGGGACCTGGGCTCGGAGCAGGTCGTGGAGGTCGTTCTTCGGCTCGGGTTCCCGCTGGGCGACCTCGGCGCCGAGGTCGGAGCGGTCGTCTCGCTGACCGACCGCGAGGGCGTCTTCGGGACCGCCAGCGCCGCGGAGACCGGACCCGAACGCGTGGCCTGGACCTTCGCCGACGACCGGATGAACGACACCCAGGCACGTGATCCCGACGTGGACCGGGTCGTGGCGCGGCTGTTCGCCGCTCGAGCTCGCCAGGAGGCGGTGCAGCGCAACCGGGGCGGCGACTTCATCCACGCGAAGTGGGCGCTTGCGGCCACCGCGGAGCGGATCAAGGCCTATGCCGGCTCGGACCCGGTCATGCAAGGCCTGGTCGCCGAGCTCGAAGACGAGCAGGTGACGTTCGCAGCACCGATGGCCCCGCAAGCCTTGAAGTCGGTGCACTATGCGAGTTCGAATCTGGCACGCTCACGGAACGCGACGGGCCAGTCGGTGAAGCGCAGCTAGGGGACTCAATGGACGCTCGGTCGCTCGTCGCCGCCATCGATCAGGGGACGACGAGCAGCCGCTGCATCCTGTTCGATCGCGCGGGGGCGATCGTGGCCGGCCACCAGCTGGAGCACGCGCAGATCACGCCGCAGCCGGGCTGGGTGGAGCACGACGCTCTCGAGATCCTCGATCGCGTGCGCACGTGTGTGCGCGAGGCGTTGCGGTCCGCGGATGCGGACCCCACCGTCCTGGCGGCGGTCGGGATCAGCGACCAGCGCGAGACCACCGTCGTCTGGGACCGACGGACCGGGATGCCGGTCCAGCATGCCATCGTCTGGCAGGACACCCGGACGGCGGCTGCGTGCGACGCGCTGGCGGCCGCGGGACCTGGCGGCATGGACCGGTTTCGCGCCCGGACCGGGCTGCCGATCTCGACCTATTCGTCCGCGCTGAAATTGGCCTGGATCCTTGACGCGATCGGGCCCGACGGTCGTGCCGCCGCGGCCCGTGGCGACTTTCTGTTCGGCACCATCGACTCGTGGCTGATCTGGAACATGACCGGCGGCACGGACGGCGGCATCCACGTGACGGATGTCACGAATGCGTCGCGCACGATGCTGATGGGCCTCGAGACGCTCGCCTGGGATCCGGCCATCCTCGACGAGCTCGGGATTCCCGCCGCCATGCTCCCCGAGATCCGCGGCTCGTCCGAGATCTACGGCACCGGTGTCGGGGAGATCGCCGGGGTCCCGATCGCGGGCGACCTCGGCGACCAGCACGCGGCGCTGTTCGGGCAGACGTGTTTCGACGCCGGCCAGATGAAGTGCACCTACGGCACGGGCTGTTTCATGCTGATGCACACGGGCGATCGGCCTATCGCCTCCACGCATGGCCTCATCACCACCGTCGCGGCACGGATCGGCGCCGGCCCCACCACGTACGCGCTCGAGGGATCGGTCGCGGTCGCCGGGGCGCTGATCGGCTGGCTTCGTGACAACCTCGGGGTCATCGCCGACGCCGCGGACGTCGAGGCGCTCGCCCGGTCGGTCCCGGACAGTGGCGATGTCGTGTTCGTGCCGGCATTCAGCGGCCTGTTCGCGCCGCACTGGCGCAGCGACGCCAGGGGCGTGATCGTCGGGCTCACACGCTTTGCGACGAAGGCCCACATCGCGCGCGCCGCGCTCGAGGCCACGGCCTACCAGGTGCGCGATCTCGCGGACGCCATGGCCGCGGACCTGGGTGCGGCACTCCCCGGGGAACTGCGGGTGGACGGCGGGATGATCCGAAACGACCTGCTGATGCAGATGCAGGCCGACATCCTTGGTCGATCCGTCGTCGCGCCACCGATCGCGGAGATCAGCGCCCTCGGCGCAGCCTACGCCGCGGGACTCGCGGTGGGGTTCTGGCACGACCTCGATGACCTCCGCGCGATGGATCGGATCGCCGACCGCTGGGAGCCGCGGATGTCCGAGGCAGACCGGCAGACCGGCATCGCTCGGTGGCACAAGGGCGTTGAACGCACGCTCGGCTGGGTGGACGCTGGACGCTGAATACCGGTGCCGATGTGCACCGGACGTTCGTTCCAAACGTGCGGGACCGCGTGACCGTCCGCAGTTTCGTACGAACTCGGACCGGTTTTGCGGTTGCGCGACCACGCGCTACCGGGGTAGGGTGGGTTCGAGGCCCCGTCCCACCCCACACCGTCGGACGCGCGCCCAACCCCAAGGAGGACGACCGATGAAGCGCAGGCTCACCCTGTTGCTCGGGCTCGTCATGGCCCTGGCCATGGTTTCGGTGTCGACCGTGTCGGCACACAGCGCACCCGCGCATCCCCCGCTCCCGGCGACGATCTCGCTGCCAGCCGGCTTCCAGCCGGAAGGCATCGCGGCAGGTCCCACCGGCAAGCTCTACGTCAGTTCGCTGGCGGATGGCGCCATCTGGAAGGGCAACGCGAAGACCGGGCTCGGCTCGATCCTCGTTGCCGGGATCGCTGGTCACACCGCACTCGGCGTCCACCTTGACTGGAAGGGTCGCCTGTGGGTGGCAGGCGGCGCCAACAAGACCATCACGGTCTACAACAGCCGCACCGGCGCACTCCTCAAGGAGTACACCTTCTCGACCGCGGCGTTCATCAACGACCTCGTGATCACGCCGCGTGCGGTCTACGCGACCGACTCGACGAACAAGCAGCTCCTGGTCATGCCTATCGGGCGTCACGGCCAACTGCTCACCGCCTCAAAGGCCACATTCACCAACCTGACCGGTGACATCGTCTACGGCGCCGGCTTCAACGCGAATGGCATCGTCGCCAAGAACGGCTGGCTGATCATCGACCAGTCGAACACCGGCAAGCTGTTCCGCGTCAATCCGCGAACCGGCAACACGAAGACGATCAACACCCATGGCTACAGCCTCGCCAACGGCGACGGCCTGGTCCTCCGCGGGCATCGGCTCTTCGTCATCCGCAACTTCGACAACAAGGTCTCGGTCGTGGATCTGGGCAGGCACCTGCTCCAGGCCCACAAGGTCCGTGAGATCACGTCAACGACCTTCGACACCCCGACCGGTGGCGCGTTCGCCCTCGGCCGGCTGTGGATCGTCAATGCACGCTTCACGACGACACCCACCCCGACCACGCCCTACTGGATCACGCGGATCCCTTCCTAGGACCCAACCCCGAGCGCGCACAGCTCACGGACGCCGGTCGGAACCTCTCCCCGAGGCCGACCGGCGTTCCGATTCACCCTACGACCAGGTCGCCAGCGGCTCCACGAACTCGAGGATGGTCGCGGCCAGTCGCTCGGGCTGTTCCATGCCGATCATGTGGGCGACGTCGTCCCAGATCAGCGCACGGGCGACCGGAGCCGCCTCCTCAAGATGACGGGCCGTCGCGACCACCTCGCTGAAGTCGAGACCGCCGGCGATCGCCAGCACCGGGCAGCCTAGGTCGGCGAGCCGGGCGTCGGCCGCGGGTCGGAGCGGGATCGGTTCGCCCCCGACGACGCCGGGCAGGTACTGCGGTCGGTCCCACGCCCGGACAGCGTCGCGGATCCACGCGGGACCCTGGCCCCCGGGTCGGCCGTGGCCATCCACCCAGACGCGAACATCGAAATCGGCGACGGCATCGGCATCGATGGGGTCGGCGGATTCGAGCGCATCGCCCTCGTCGAAGAGGGCCAGCTCCGCGGCGGTGGCCGGGCCATCGAAGCCGCTGAGACCGGCACCGACGCCGATGACCGCGACGATGCGGTCCGGGTACTCGATGGCTGTGTCGAAGGCGATCTGGCCGCCGCGGGAATTTCCCACCAGGGCCGCGCGGCCGATCCCCAGGGAGTCGAGCACCGCGATCAGGTCCGCGCGGTTCGAGAACGGGACATCGTCCGTCGTCGAGCCACCGAATGCGCGCGTGTCGTACCGCACCACGCGGTACCCAGCCCTGACCAGCAACGGGGCCATGCCGTCCCATTGTTCGAGGACCGCGATGCCGGCGTGGAGTAGGACGATCGCCGGCCCGGATCCCTCGTCCACCACGTGAAGTCGGCCGCCGGGAACATCAACGAAGAGCGTCGTCATGGCGGCAATCGTAGTCGGAGCACCGCTTGCCGGTGTCCTCGTGGTGTCACGGAACGTTGTCGCCACCGTGCCTCCATGGCGCCTCCACAGTCGAACGCCACCATCGAGCCATGGAACCGATCATCACCGTCGACCACCTGACCAAGCGCTACAAGAAGGCGACCGCCAACGCCGTCGATGACATCAGCTTCGATGTCGCGCCGGGTGAACTCTTCGCATTCCTCGGCCCGAACGGGGCGGGGAAGACCACCACCATCAGCATCCTCACGACCACGCTGTCGAAGACCGGCGGCACGGTCACCATCGCGGGACACGACCTGGACCGGGAGGCCACGGCGGTCCGCCGCAACATCGGGATCATCTTTCAGAACCCGAGCATCGACGACCACCTGTCGGGCGAGGAGAACATCCGCCTCCACGTCGCGATCTACGGTCTCTATGGGTATCGGCCGCTCTACCGCGCGATGCCGGCCGAATATCGGCAGCGGATCGAGGAGCTCGCTGCCGTCGTCGGGCTCGCCGACGATATGGCCAAGCCGCTGCGGACCTTCTCGGGTGGCATGAAACGCAAGCTCGAGATCATCCGGAGCCTGATGCACCGGCCGCGTGTCCTGTTCCTCGATGAGCCCACCTCGGGGCTGGATCCCGTGAGTCGCCGCGCGCTGTGGGACTACCTGCGGACCGTGCGCAGCACCGACGGGACCACGGTCTTCCTGACCACCCACTACCTCGATGAGGCCGAGGACGCCGACCGCGTCTGCGTCATCGATCACGGCAAGATCTCGGTCATCGGCACGCCCGACGAGTTGAAAAGGCACCTTCTGGACCGGTCGCTGCTGGTGGATGCCGGGGATCGGGCCGGGCTCGACGCGGAACTGCGTGGGTTGGGGTTCGTGCCGGAGATCGATCCGTCGGGGGTGTTGCGCGTGCCGTATCGGGACACGACGGCCCAGGGCCTCATCGCCCGGATCCAGACCCCGTTGTCCGTCCTCCGCGTCCACGAGCCCAGCCTCGAAGAGGCGTACGTCGAACTCCTTCGACAGTCCGAAGCCGCCCATGCCCCGAAGGAGGCCATCGCATGACCGCCGTCACTCGTCAGCCGATCGGGGCCGTCTCCGGCAGTCGCGGCGCGACGCTCGCCCGCGAGGCCAATGCAGTCTTCGCCATCGCGTGGCGCGAACTGCTGCGAGCCGTGAAGAGCCCGCTCTCGATCGGGTTCACCATCATCTTCCCGGTGCTGTTCATCGGCGTGCTGGGCGGAAGCATCAGCCAGAACCTGAGTTCGGCGCTGCCGTTCGCCTACCTGCCGTTCATGCTCATCGGGATGATCGCGAACACGATGTACCAGGGCACGGTCACGGGCATCACGAACCTCGTCGAGGAGCGCAACAACGACCTGACTGCCGAGCTGTTCGTGGCGCCGATCTCGCGCTATGCCGTGTTGATCGGGAAGTTGATCGGCTCCGCGGTGGCGGCGATGGTGGCGCTCATCGGCATCCTCGCGATGATCGTGATCATGCAGATCCCGATGAACCTCGGTGATCTGCTGCGGGTGATCGCGCTGACCCCGATCCTGGCCCTCGCGGGTGGATCGCTCGGGATCCTGATCGTGGGGATCTCGCAGGATCCAAAGGTGGTGGCGGCCGCCGTGCCGCTCGCGATCTTCCCGCAGACCTTCCTGTCCGGAGCGCTCATCCCGGTCGCGGCATCGAGTGGGCTTCTCGGATTCATCGGAACCATCATCCCGATGACGTACTCGATCGACCTGGCGCGCAACATCTTCTACCTCGGCAAGCCCGAGTACGCCGCAGCCGTCCTGCATCCGATCTGGCTCGACCTGGCGGTGACCGTCGGTTTCTTCCTCGTGTTCACGATCATCGGGACCCTGCTGTTCGTGCGGGCGGATCGCAACAAGTAGGGGGGCGGCGCCGGGGGCGTCGGTCTGGCCCCGGCGCAGTCGGCGCACGTCAGTCGGCGCACGTCAGTGGGCGCCGGTTATGCACCGATTCGCCGCAGAGGACGCCCTAAGAATCCCGATGCACGTCGGCTGCATCGCCCGTGCACCGGCTGCATAGAGGCGGCGTTGTCTGCGGTGGCGGGTGGACGCGGTCAGGTCCACCTCGCGTCAAGGTCCAGGTCGAGACCGCCCGACAGGTCGACTCGTCGCAGTGGTCGCGGCTCGATGATCCGCGGCGGTGGCGCGTCGAGATCGAGCCCGCCGAGCACGCCGATCAGCAGCAGGAGCCGGGCGTGCTTGATGCCCTTGAGCCGACCGGTCTCGAGGCGGCTGATCATCGTCTGGTCGATGCCGGTCACGTTTTCAAGCTGGCGCTGGGTCATGGCGAGCGCCTGCCGCCGCTGACGGACGGCGCGCCCGAGCCATTTGGCGCCATCGAAGACCGGCCCGTCGTCCTCGTCGACCTCGAACGTGGTGAATGGCATGCCGGGACCCTATCGGGCCGCGCTCACCCGACGGCAAACGACCGATGCACCATCACTCACGCGACATTGCCCCGCCGCCGCACCCACGCCGCTCTGGGCGTCCGATCCGGCTATGCAGCCCCCGAACCTGTGATGCAGTCGAGGTGCATCACACGGAACGGGGTGACTCCGACGCCGAATCGGTGCATACGCGTTCGCAGCGACCGCGTCGGACGACCGCCGCGCGACGACCGCCGACCGCCGACCGTCGCGCGGCGCACGCCGACCGTCGCGCGCCGCACGCCGGCTACATGATCGGGTCGACCTGCACCACCTCGATCGAGCCGCCGAAGGTCCGATGCGGACAACTCGTCGCGAGACCGACCGCCTGGTCGAACGACTCGGCCGATACGACGGAGTAGCCGTTGACGGCCGAACCGCTTTCGTCCACGGAACCGCTCGGGCTGATGGTCTTCGTCGTCGAGGTCGGGTTGCCCGGATCCACGACCGCGCCCGCGAGCGTCGTGAACCAGTTTGTCCACGCGGTCATGACCTCAGCGCCTTCCTCGGGCGTCGATGGCTGGGTGCCGCCGTGGTACAGAAGCAGATAGTTGCCCATCGCGAGTTTCCTCCGTGCCGGTTGGGGAGTCGCCGCGGCTGGGGTGCCGGGGCCGACGCCCATGGTGCGCGCTCGCCGTGCCAGCGCGTCACCTCGTACGACGAACGGGCCGCCCGCGAATCGACAGCGGGCTGAAGAACCGCATCGACCAGACCGCGATCGCGACGACCGCCAGACCGGCGACGACCAGCACGTGCGGCGCGGAGATGCGGTCGGCGAGCGGCCCGGCCACCACGGTCGGGATCAGGCTCGCGGTGCTGACCACCGACGCGAGGACGCCGAAGACGCGGCCGCGGACATCGGCCGGGATCGATTCGAGCAGCGCGGTCTGCGCAGAGACCGACGTCACGGCATAGGCCGCTCCCGAGACCAGGGCGATCGCGACTACCAGCGGCAGCACGGGGATCCCGACTGCCGCCAGCGCGTCCTGTGCCCACGACACGATCGCCAGCGACGCCGTCAGCCCGCCGAAGATGAGGAGACCGAATTCGGCCGCACGACGCCTGGGCATCGCGCCGGCTCGCCGCAGGGCGATGACCCCGAACACGACCCCGAGCCCAAGCGGCAGCACCACGACAGCCAGCTGGTTCGGCTCAAGGCCGATCGTCGTCGCGAGTGACGGCCCCAGCACTCCCAGCACGCCCGCGATCGAGGCACTGGCCGCCTGGTGGATGATCGGGCGGCTGATCTCGCGGTCGCCGCGCACGACCGAGATGCCTTCGCGCAACTCCGCGATCGCTTCAGCGATGGCCGCTCGACGCCCCTTCGCCGAGGCCTTCTCGAGCGGCAGCGCGGCCGGCAGCCCGAAACAGGCCGCGGCCGCAGCTGCATAGAGCACCACGACGACCCCCAGCACGGAATGGGGTCCGGTGAGCGTCACGAGCAACGGGCCGAGGAACGCGAACCCGACCGCGAACGACGCCTGCAGCGTCAGATTGAAGATGCCCATCGCCGTCTCGAGTTGAGCCTTCGGGACCACCCGCGGGATCATCGAGCCCTCGGCCGGGGTGAGCACCACGCTCGTGAGGCTGACGCCGAGATTGAGCGCGAGCAACAGCCCGATGTTCGAACCCGAGATCGCGAGGAACAGCATCAGGATCGCGCGGGCCAGGTTCGGGCCGAGCATCGCCCAGCGGATGTCGAGCCGATCCACCAGGACGCCCGCGAATGGCGACAGCAGGATCTGCGGGACGACGTACGTGGCCACGAGCAGGCTGACCGTCGCGCTCGAACGGGTCGTGGCGAAGACGAGGACCGTCATCGCATAGAGCGCCATGTTGCCGCCGACCTGCGTCGCCGCCTGGATGAACCAGAGCCGCGCGAAGGTCGGATTGCGTAGCAACGAGGAGCGCGAGAGGGTTCGCGATATGGTCGCCATCGCGGCAGGATACGGGCGGGACCGCGATCGCATGAGACCCGGCACATCGCCGTGTGCGTGTGGTGACCGCCTGATGCGCCGACACGACTATGCTGAGAGGGTGCCCCAACGCGATCCCGAACGCCTGCTCGATGACCTGAACCCTGCCCAGCGCGAGGCGGTGCTCACGGTCAAGGGTCCGGTCGCGATCCTCGCCGGTGCCGGGACCGGCAAGACCCGGGTCATCAGCCGCCGGACGGCCTATGCGATCCGGACCGACGCGGTGCCCGCGGACCAGGCGCTCGTGGTGACCTTCACGGACAAGGCCGCGAACGAGATGGTGGAGCGACTCCGCGATCTGGGACTCCCCGGTGTGACCGCCCGGACCTTCCACGCCCATGCGCTCAGCCAGCTCCGCCACTTCTGGCCGTCGCGCCACGATGGCGACCCGCTCCCCGACCTGCTCGATTCGAAGCTGCCGCTGATCTCCCCGCTGGTCCGCGCCCTGCCGCTGCCGCATCGCTTCACCCCATCGAAGGACATCGCGAGCGAGATCGAATGGGCCAAGAGCCGCCGGCTCACGCCCGAGACCTACGAGGCGTCCGGTCGCGAGGCACCGATCCCGGTCGGCCACTTCGTCGATGTCTTCGCCGGCTATGAGCGCGCTCGGCTTCGCGCGAAGCGCATCGACTTCGACGACCTGCTGATCGAGATGGTCGACCTGCTCGAACATGACGAGGAGGCCGCCGCGACCGTCCGGGCGCGCAAGAGCTGGTTCAGCGTCGATGAATACCAGGACACGAATCTGCTCCAGGAGCGGCTGCTCGAGCTGTGGACCGGCGACAGCCAGGATATCGCGGTCGTCGGCGACGAGGACCAGACGATCTATTCGTTCACCGGGGCGAGCAGCGAATACCTGACCGGGTTCGCTGCCAAGCATCCGGGCGCACGGGTCGTGACCCTCAGCGAGAACTACCGGTCGAGCCCGCAGGTCCTGGCCCTGGCCAATCGACTGCTGGCACAGAGCGGGCGAACGAAACACCTCGAGACCACGCGACCCGCCGGCCCCGAGCCACAGGTCGTGCGTCACAACACGGAAGACGGGGAGATGGCCGCGCTGGTCGGGTGGATCAAGACGAGGCTGGCCGAGGGCACGCTCGCGGCCGAGGTCGCGGTGTTGGTGCGGATGAACGCACAGCTCGAACCGGTCGAGTCCGCGCTGACCCATGCCGGTATCGCGTATCAGGTTCGCGGACTGCGGTTCTACGATCGGCCCGATGTTCGCGGTGCGATCGATCTGGTGCGACGAGCTGTGACCGCGGGCACGCTCACCGCCACGGGACCGGCATTGCGGGCCGCGGTCCGTGGGTTGTGGGCCAAGGAGCTGGGCTATGACGCCGACGAACCCCCCGGGCGGGCCGGAGATGAGGCACGCGAGCGGACCGCCGCGCTCGACACGCTGATCGACATCCTCTCCACACAGCTCGGCAAGGACGGCGTCCTTGGTGCGGCCGGCTATCTCGCCGAGCTCGACAAGCGGCGCAAGGCCGAGGCTGCGGGGTCGGCCGATGGCGTGAACCTGCTGACCTATCACCGCGCGAAGGGGCTCGAGTGGGACGCAGTGGCACTCCCGATGCTCGAGGATGGGTCGCTGCCGATCCGCCAGGCCTTCGATGACGACGAGTTGCTCGCCGAAGAGCGGCGGCTGCTGTACGTCGGGATCACGCGGGCACGCGTGCACCTGCTGGTGTCGTGGGCGGCCGAGCGCGAGACCCGCGGTCGCACGACCCGTCGGCTGCCCAGCCGGTTCCTCGCCGAACTGCGGCCCCGACCCGAGCAGCGGGTGGTGCAGTTCCCGGACCGGTTCGAGGCAGAACAGCAGAAGCGCCAGTCAGTCCGTCCCGTGGCGTCCGCCGGCGCGGATCCCGCCGACGACGATCCCGTGATGGCGGCGTTGCGCGCCTGGCGGACCGCGCGGGCGCGGACCGACGCTGTGCCCCCGTACATCGTCTTCCACGACCAGACCCTGGCTGCCATCGCCGAGATCAAGCCGGTCAGCCTCGCGGGGCTGCGGCGGATCCACGGCATCGGCCCACAGAAGGTCGACGCGTACGGCAACGAGATCCTGGAGATCATCCGCCAGTCGAGGCCGAACTAGGCGTCGGGTCCGGGTGGCGCTGGATATGCACTGTTTCCGGGCTGGGAGCGGTGTTTCCCAGTTGATGCACGTCGGCTGCATGCGCGGAGTGCGCGCTGCATACGCCGAGTCGGCTGCGCGCTGCATACGCGGGAGTCGAATGCGCGCGCCGAGCTCCTCCGTGAAGCGTTAGCGCCTTGGGATCCGGCCGATATGCAGCCGCCCCGTTCGGTATGCAGTCGAGGTGCATGGCGACCGACACTGGTTGGGGGCGCCGAAACGGTGCATCAAACCGTGCCCAGCGCTTCGGGGCCGCCCTGGCCCAGGACGCGCCATTGACGTTGCTATAAACACAGTTTATAGTCCGGCACATGAGCGTTCCGTACGCCCTCCTGGGCCTCCTCGAGCAGCAGCCGCGGCATGGGTATGACCTGAAGCGGCTGTTCGACCGGTACTTCGCGCCGGACCATCCGGTCGCGTTCGCGCAGGTCTACTCGACGCTCGAGCGCCTGGAGCGGCGCGGCCGCGTCCGACTCGACGCGATCGAGCGCGCCGAAGGCCCAGACCGCCGCCTCTATGCCATCACGGACGAGGGGACCCGTGAACTCGAGCGCTGGCTGGACGAACCCCTTGAAGCAGAGCCGCATCTCCAGGCCTCGCTCTTCACGAAGGTCGTGCTGGCGATCCTGTCGGGTCGGCCGGTCGAGCCGCTCGTCGATGCCGAACGACACGCCCACCTTGAACGTATGCGCGAACTGACCGCGATCCGCCGCACGGCATCGATGCCGCTCGCGCTGCTCGCCGACTACGCCCTCTTCCACCTCGAAGCGGACGTGCGCTGGCTGGACCTGACGGCCGCTCGCGCCGACGAGCTTCGACGAACCCTGCTCGATGCCCCGGAGGTCCCATGAACGAGGTGCAGGTCCCATGAACGCGGTGATCGCTGTCGATGATCGACGTCGCCCGATGGTCCACGCTGAAGGCGCGACCGGTCTGCTCGCCGCCACCGACCTGCGCAAGCGGTTCGGGCCGACCGAGGCACTTCGCGGCATCGACTTCGAACTCGCGGCGGGGGAGATCGTCGCCGTGATGGGGCCGAGTGGATCGGGCAAGTCCACGTTGTTGCACTGCCTCGCGGGCATCACGACGCCGGATCATGGCCACGTCTCGTTCCAGGGACGGACCGTCGACACGATGAGCGACGCCGAACGGAGCCGGCTCCGGCGCACGGCGTTCGGGTTCGTGTTCCAGTTTGGCCAGCTGATCCCGGAACTGCCCGCGATCGAGAACGTGGCGCTGCCGCTCCTCCTCAACGGTGTCGACCGCCGCCACGCTGCGGAGCTCGCGGCCGAGTGGTTCCCGCGGCTCGGACTCGAGGGCCTCGAGGGTCGACGAGCGGGCGAGATGTCCGGCGGTCAGGCCCAGCGAGTGGCCGTCGCCCGCGCGCTGGTGATCGAACCCGCGATCGTCTTTGCCGACGAACCGACCGGGTCGCTCGACAGCCTCGCCGGCGAGCACGTGATGGAGCTGTTGACGCGTGCCGCCATCGACCAGGGCGCGGCGGTGATCCTGGTGACCCACGAGGCACGCGTCGCCGCCTATGCCCATCGCGAGATCATCGTTCGTGACGGGCGGCTGAGCGGGCAGGACCCGGCATGATTCGGCTGGGGATCCGGCTCGCCACGAGTGGTGGCCGCGGCGCGATCGTCGGGTTGGCACTGGCCGCCATCGCGGTCGCGACGGGAACCGCGGTGCTGCTGTTCGCGCTGTCATTCCGGCCCGCCCTCGACGACCGTGCCGAACGCGCGGCCTGGCGCAACAGTTTCGTGCTCTCGGACAGCGGCACGAAGGACGATGCCGCGCTGCTGGTCAGCACCACCGACGACCGATATCAGGGCGTGCCGATCGTGCGGGTGCTGGTCGCGGGGCTGGTCAGCGATCCGCCGCTGCCACCCGGTCTGAGCCGGCTCCCCGGTCCGGGAGAATCCATCCTCTCCCCGTCGTTGACGGCACTGATCAGCGAGACCCCGGCTGACCAGCTCGGGGCGCGCGTCGGGACACCGGTCGGGATCATCGGCGACGCCGCGCTCCGCTCGCCGCAGGAACTCGTCGCGGTGATCGGGATGACCCCCGAGGCACTCGATGCGCTGGGAGCGGCAGCGATCAAAGGCTTCGACCCGACCCCGGTGGCACCCGACATCCCGCCCCTCGCGATCCTGCTCATCGTGCTCGCGGTCATCGGGGCACTCGTCCCGGTCGCGGTGTTCGTCTCGACCGCCACGCGCCTCTCCGCATCTCGTCGCGAACAGCGCCTCGCCGCACTCCGGTTGATCGGGGCAACAGCGCTCCAGGTCACGCGCCTGGCCGTCGTCGAGGCGATCGTCGTGAGTTCCATGGGGGTCGTGGTCGGAATCGGGTTGTTCGTGCTGGTCAGGCCGCTGGTCGCGCTGGTCCCGCTCGACGATGCCACGTGGTTCCCCGATACCATCGTGCCGCCACTCCTGCCGGCGGTTCTTCTTCTTCTCGCGATCCCGGTCGTCGGAGCCGTGGCCGCGGTGGTCGCGCTTCGCCGGGTCGTCGTCACGCCCCTTGGCGTGCAGCGTCGTCAGACGCCGCCGATGCCCGGGTTCGCACGCGCCGTGCCGTTGGTGGTCGCGCTGGTCGCGCTCGTCGCCTGGATGGTGACCCTCGGTCGAAGCGCAACGGGCAGCATCGAGAGTCTGGCCGTGGTGGGGCTGTTGTTCGGTAGCGTGATCGTGGGGATCGTGCTCATCGGCCCGTGGCTGACCGTGCTCGTGGGGCGCGCCCTGCGCGTGCTGCCGGGTGGCGCCTCGATGCTGCTGGCGTCCCGGCGGCTGACCGACGATCCGCGCGGGTCGTTCGGTGCCATCACGGGCGTGATCATGGCGATCTTCGTGGCCAGCGCATTCTTCACGTTCGTCGGATTCGCCTCGAACCAGGGGTTCGTTCGCGCGGGCATCATCCGGCCCGACCAGATCTTCGTGCAGATGCCCTACAACGAGGGGCCGTCATTCGCCGAGGTTCCCGCCAAGATCACGGCAGTGCCGGGCGTCCGTTCCGTGCTGGCGATCGCGACCGGCGAACTCCTCATCGACGGTACGCCGGTGAATGCCTGGATCGGTTCGTGCAGCGACATGATCGCCCAATACGGGCTGCCCACGGCGAACTGCGGGTCCGCGCGGATCCACGTCTTCGACGACACTGCCATCCCTGCGGGTTCGCGATCGTTCTCGCCGGATCGTGGCGACCGTTTGCCGATCGACGTCGTCGTGAAGGCGAAGGATGTGGCTCGCTTCCAGCTCATCGGCGACAGGTTCCTTGACCTGCCGGCGGTCATGATCGATCCCAGCGTCGTCGCGTCGTCGGCGCACCAGGCCTCGCCGACCCGCTTCTACATCGACACGGACGGGTCGGCCGTCACCGGGGAGCGCGTCCGAACGGCCGTGGTCTCGGCAGTGCCGACCGCGTACGTCCGGCTCCCGGCCGAGGACCGCTCGACGTCGCACGTGTACGAGGAGTTCGGTCGAGTGGTCGCACTGGGATTGATCGGGTCGCTGATCCTGGCCGGGTGCAGCCTGGCCGTCTCGGTCACGACGAGCGTGCTGGAACGGCGGCGCCAGTTCGCGTTGCTGCGAAGTGCCGGGATGCCGGTCTCGCGGCTGCGGGTCGTGGTGCTGCTCCAGGCCGGGGCGCCGCTGGTGGCCGTGGCCACGTTCAGCGCGGTGCTGGGGATCGCGGTGGCCCAGATCATCCTGCGCCTGGCAGACGCGTCGAACGTCCCGTGGCCGGACGCGTCACTTGCCGCGGTCCTGGTGGTGAGCCTGGCCGGGGCGCTCGCGGTCGTGGCGCTGATGCTGCCGCCGCTCGAGCGCATGACGCGGCCCGACAGCGTCCGCGTGGAGTAGGGGAGAGCCCGGTGCGACGCGAGCTGCTGGTCGTGATGATGGCGCTGATCGTGGTGGGCTGCGGTTCGACGCCCGTGGTCACGCCCGTGGTGACGCCCATGGCCAGCCTGCCGGGGCCCGCCGGCAGCTCGAGCCTCGCCCCGAGCCGGTCGCTGCCGCCGAGTGCGAGCCCCGGCGCGAGCCCGAGCCCGAGCCCTGCGGTCGTCGCTCCGCTACCGGCCTGCGCCGATGGCGACGTTCTCACCCGCTTCCACGACCCGAGTGACTGGGCGCGGTCCATCCTCGATACCACGTTCCGGCTGGACAAGGGGTACGTGCCGCCGGACCTCGTCAGCGTGTCGAATGCAGGGTTCTCGGACGCCGCTCGCGTCCGCTCGCTGGTCATCGCCGACCTGTCGGCCATGTACCAGGCCGCCAAACGAGCCGGCGTCACGTTCGGGATCGGTTCTGCGTATCGGAGCTATGCCACACAGGTCAAGATCTTCGAAACCCTCAGGCAACAGCACGACCTCACCTTCGCGCTCAAGAGCGCGGCCCGGCCCGGCCATTCCGAGCATCAGCTGGGAACGGCGATCGACGTCAGCGGCGACACCGCCTGGCTGACCAAGCACGCGTGGGAGTTCGGCTGGGTGAACAGCTACCCCACGAAGTGGAGCCCGTCGACGACTTGCTACAAGCCCGAGGCGTGGCATTTCCGGTATGTGGGGCGCGCGGTGGCGGCGGAGTGGCACGCGTCCGGGGTCAGTCTGCGCGAGTGGCTTTGGGACACGCGGCCCTAGCCGGGATTCGGGCGGCAGGGGCTGCGCGGCGGGCGGCGGCCGGCGGGCGGCGGGCGGCGAAATATGCACCGATTCCGGGCGGAACGGCCTCGGGCTTTGTCGATGCGCCTCGACTGCATGCCGTTCGGGTGGGCTGCATAGGGCTCGAAGCCCGTTGGCCTGTGGCCGGAGCCTGCTGACTCAGCGGGGGGCAAGCGTCAACGGTGGCGCGCCGCGTAGAGGTCGCGCATGAACCAGACCTCTGCGGCGTGGAAGAGCAGTTCCTTGTTGACCCACCACACGATCTCGATGAGCGGCAGTTCGGGGTCGAGGCCGTCGGGGTAGGCGCTGCGGCCGATCGTATCGAGGTCGACGTCGGTCATCGTGGCCAGGCCGTCGCGCCACGCGCCGAGGCCTGCGTGCATGGAGGCGATGCCTTCGGCCGCGGTTCGAGGCCAGCGGAAGTCGGCCGACGTCTTCGAATGCGATCCGGTCAGCCAGTCGGCGCGTTCGCCGACACCCGCGCCCAGGTGGCCGATCGACCATGCGATCGTTCGCGGCGGGGTGACCTGGTCGCCGATCGGTGCCCACGTTTCGGCGTCGGGGAAGGTGGTGCCATCAGGTCCGGGCCGGACGGTCCAGGCGATCGAGGCGGGCTCCCAGAGATATTCCTCGTCGGTGATCCCGGCCAGCCGCTCGTCGAGCACGCCCAGCATGTAGTCCCACTGGGCGAGAAACGGAGCGAGTCGGGCTGGGATCGGTGCCTTGGGAGCCGCGATGCTCGCGGCAGGGGTCTGGATGGGTGAATCACTCATGCCATCGAGCATGCCGCGTCAAACATGCCAAGTACTGGCATGTAGGGGGCTGAGATGGATCAATCGCCGATCGGATCGTCGAGATCGGGGAATCCACGCGGGGTTGATGCACTCTTCCAGGTTGGTAGGCGCAGCGGCCCAAGCGATGCCTTTCGCATGCATCAGGTGCTTGGCGCGGGGTCGAGGTCGGCTAGACGTCAGAGCGGAGGGCTTGAGACCGGGCGGACCCGGGCGAGCTGAAGGCGCGGCATCGGGGCCGGGCCGTGTCGAGGCTGGCCGCACGCTTCCGGTGATGCATGCCAAAGGCATCACTTTGACGAGGGAGCGGCTCAAGCCAAAACAGTGCATCAAGCGAACGCTGCATCAACCGGGCTGGGCTCGGGCCGCGCCGCGCCGCGCCTCCGCACGCCACTGACCGGTGCATCGCTGCACCACACGTGACAGACAGCTGACACAACCTGGCCCCACGTTGGGCTCGAAACGGGGATCGACCGGGATCCCCGACGGACCTGGGAGGGACCGTCATGGTCAGCGACGACTTGACCGCGTCACCCGCCGTGAGTACGGTCGGTCTACGCGTGACCAGTACTGGCGTCACGCTCAGGTGGGAACCCCATGTGACCGAGCGCGTGAGCTCGACGGCGTCTGCCGTCGGGGGCAGGGGATCGACGCGCGGCGAGGCGGCCGAACGTCTCGTCGTGGAGCGGCTTCGTGCCGTCCTCGATCCTGATGTCGCGCTGCTGCATCACGTGCGCTGGCTCCTGCGCGAGCACGGTCACGACCGCGAAGGCGAGGCGGACGTCGTCATCGGCGACCCGACGCGCGGCATCCTCGTGATGGAGGTCAAGGCCGGCGAGGTCCGCCGCGACGCCGACGGCGCCTGGTGGACCGCCAGCCGCCTGCCGCGATCCCCGTTCGAGCAGGCCGCCGATAGTCGCTACGCACTCGTTCGGAAGCTCCAGGAACTCCCCGGCTGGCAGGCGGGCTTGAAGCCGATCGCCGGGCAGGCGGTCGCGTTCCCGGATGTCGAACTCGATTCGATGCGCGGCCGGCTCGGCCTGCTCGGCCCGGATGTCGATGCCGACCTGATCGCCGATCAATCGAGCTTCATCGACAGCGACGACGGTCGAAGCGAGCTTCGAACCTTCGTGGATCGCGCGTTCGAGCTGTGGAGTGGCCAGTCAGCCACCGAAGCGCCCGGTCGTGCCACCATCGACCTACTCGTTGCCACGATGACCGAACCGCTGACCCTGCGACCGATGCTGCGCAACGAGATCGCCGGTGGTGAGGTGGAGGCGCTCAAGCTCACGACCGGCCAGTTCGATCTGCTGAATACGTTGCGAGGCCAACGACGGGCGGCGATCGTCGGTGGCGCGGGGACCGGCAAGACGCTGCTCGCGGCGGAGAAGGCCCGCCGGCTCGCGCGCGACGGTTATCGAACGCTGCTGATCTGCTTCAACTCGGCGCTGGCCGGGATGCTGGCTGAATTCGTCGCGGACACGGCGCGGCAGACCGGTCTGCTCGATGTCGTGACGTTCCACCAGCTGTGCGAGGACCTGGGGCGCGAGGCGGGCGTGCTTGGACAACGGTCCGTGCCGCCGCCCCAGGACTGGTGGGATCGAACGTTGCCACGGGCGCTCGACGAGGCCGTCGAGAAGCTCGGGCCGCGGTACCACGCGATCGTCATCGATGAGGGCCAGGACTTCACGGCCGACTGGCTCGCGTCGCTCGAGAGCCTGTTGTTCGATGGCAAGCAGGACGTGCTGTACGTGTTCCACGACCCCGCGCAGGCGATCTTCCGCGACGACGCGGTCGCGCAGCTGGGGCTGCCCGAGTTCCCGCTCGAGACGAACTGCCGGAACGCGGCGCCGATCCATTCGGTGGTGACGCGATTCGCGGAGGGCGGGCTGGTCGGTGATCCGCTGCGGCATGACGGTCGGGCGCCCGAGTTCATCGAGGCAGCGGACGGTGCCGCGACGGTCGACGCGCTGCGCCACGTTTTGCATCGATTGCGTGTCGACGAGGGCGTGAAGCCGTGGGACATCGCCGTGCTGACCGGGGCGAAGCTCGAGGAGTCGGCCGTGTGGCGGCAGCGGCACTACGGGAACGAGGTCCTGGGGAATGCCGCCGTCGACGATGCGGGACGGAACCTCGGCCAGGCCGCCAACGACGTTCCGCGGCTGCCCGACGACGTGATCCTGTGCGACACGATCCGCCGGTTCAAAGGCCTCGAACGGCCGGTCGTGATCCTCGTCGAGCTGCGGGCGGACGTTGAGCGGCTGAACCGGCTGCTCTACGTCGGGGCGTCACGGGCGAGGCAGCACCTGGTCGTCATCGGTTCGGCGGCCGTGCTGGGAGCCCTGCGATGACCGGCCGCGGGACGATCAGTGGTGCGGCAGCCCGAGGAGCCACGGTACGGAGACGCCCTCGTCGAGGGACTCCCACCAGAGACCGAGACCGAATTCGATGATGTCGAAGTGGGAGCGCTGCTCCTCGGAGGCGCTCTCGAGCCAGCGGAACCACGCGACGGGCACCGTCAGTTCGCGACCATCCGCGAGCGAGATCCGCAATCGGTCGGCCTCGACCGCCGCTGACGTCGCTCGTGGGCGCAGATCAGGAGCGCTGATCACGTTTCGCCCTCATCTGGCCGCGACGCTACCTTCTTTAGTTCGGATCGGGACCGCACGCACGAGCGATTCACCGTTGTTCCGCCGAGCCCAGCGTTCGAGTCTCGGCCCGGCCGAGATCGACTCGGCTCGACCATCAGCGCCAACCCAATCGAGGGACAACGTCCGCGGCGATCGGCCGCTGTCGACGGTCGAGATGATGAACGGCCACGCTTCGAGGGTGGAGTCGAACCGCGCCAGAATCTTGTTCGACGGGATCAACCGGACCGCATATCCGACGGCGCCATCGATGCAGATCTCATGCTTTTCGCCCGGCTTGAGAGCGAACGGGTTCGGGCGCGCTTGGCTCCAGTCGAGTTCACTCGTATCGGGCCGAAGATCGTCGTCGAGGTCGGGGTCGACGAGAAAGGGTGCGTGCTTCGTACTCACGGCGTTCGCGTTTCGTGACGCGCCATGCGGAGATGATCCGCGGCCTGTGGCCGCTCTCGGACGTTACCACGAGCAGCAAGCGTCCCTTGTCGGAGTATCCGAAGACCAGAGATCTCTCCTCCTCCCACGAATGGGCAGGGTCCGGGAACCAGACCGCGAGCGTCTGCTCGAGGACCGTGGCCGCTTCTTCGAACGAGATGCCGTGCTTGGCGAGGTTTTCAAGAGCCTTGGCCGGATGCCAAACGTACCGCGACACCACAGCACGGTAGAGACGACCTCTTACTCGCGGCTTAACACGTGACCGCCGTCAACGCTCTGGGCCCTCAGCTCGCCTTTGGGTCGCGTTCGAGCTGCGAAACGCGGCTCCCTGAGATGCCGAGGATCTCGCCCACGTCGCGGGTCGAGAAGCCTCGACGCCGCAGGTCCGCGGCCGCCCGACGGGTTGCCTCGGCGATCTCGACGCGTAGCGAGTCGGCGGCCGATCGTCGATCCGCAAGGCTCACGACTTCATCCGCGACATCGGACGGGAGTCGAACGTCGTCGATGACCTCGACCCCGGCCGCGTCCAGGTCCGGAACCTCGAGGAACACCGCGAGCGCGCTGCGCGCGTGCTGCTTGGCCGTCGCGAGCGTCCGCCCGAACGTGGCGATATCGGGTTCGCGGAATTGGACGATCCAGGCTCGGCTGTCCCAGCGGTATTCGGCCACGAACGTCCGATCAACCATGCATCGACCCCTTTCGCAACCACATCCGACCGAGGGCTGGTTCGCCCTGTCGCTCGATGCTGCGAAGCGTCCCGGTCGGGATGTCGTCCGCGTAGATCGGGATGATCACCGACGAACCATCGTGGAGCCGCCATTTCTGGTGGGATCCGTCCTGATGGACCACTCGAGCCGTCGGATCGAGCGTCCGCATGCGGCGGATCACTTCACGATGTCTCACCGACGTGGTGAGTACAACATGGACACTAGCTGTCCAGCGACTTTGCAGTCAAGCGCGGGTCGTGGGGTCATGCGGTGACCATACGGACGAGCGGACATCTGCCGGTTACGCCGGCGACCAGCATCCGTTGGACGCCGGCCCTCCTTGTGGTTTCGATGCTCCTCGGAGCGTGCGCGCAGGCTCCGGTCCCCAGCTCGGGCACTCCCAGCGAAGACGTCGCGTCATCAGCATTGCCCAGACCTTCGACGGACCCGTGTATCTCGGTCCTGTCGCTCGTGGGGACATTCAGCCAGCGACTTGCGGATGACCTTGCCAGCTTGCGGCCCTTGGTCGTGGCGAAGTCGTTCGACGCTCCCAAGACGCAGGCGACCATACGCGCGGCGGCCGCGACGATGAATCAGTTTGGGGGACTGGAATCCACGGCCGCTGAGTGTGCTTCAGCCACGCTAATAGCTGCACAGATCGCGGTGCTCCGATCGGAGGCGAAGGTCCCGTTCGAATCGTCGCTTGCCGCCTACATCCTGGACAGCCAGACGATCAGGGCCGGTGCGGTCGCGCTGCTCGGCTTACTCCCCAAGGTCCGTGCCCTTGCCGATGCCACCCTGGCGCTGGCGTTCAAACTGGACGTCGAAATCGCGGTTGTCGACATTCCGGCTGGCGCGACGACTCCGATCGGATCACTACCGCCCTTGGCAACGCCTCGTCCGACGCCACGTCCGACATCAACGCCAACAAAGAGGCCAACGACCAAAACCGGTGGCGGAGCGGGGTCGGGCTCCAGCTCGTACCAGATAGCCGTTCGATATCTTGATTCCGTTCAGTCAACCTACAGCGCGATTCAGCGGACGGCATCTGAACTTTGGGGATTCGTCGTCGAGTTTCCCGGCTACACGCCTGACGAAGTCGCAGCACGGAAGTCCGAAGCACGTCAGGAATTCAAGACAGCCGTAAGCGGAATAGGCACGCATCTCTCGTTAATCAGCAAGCACAATGTCTCGTGTCTGAAGGACGCCTATGCCCGAGACAAACCCCTAGCGACGGCCTGGCGATCCGCCTTCAGGTCATATGTCTACCCGAGCAACGACCTACCCGAGAACCGAGCTGCTCTCTACGACTGGCAGGCGCTCGAAACCAGGACCGACGCCTTTCTTCGTAACCTATCCAAATACGTTTCGGACTGCCGGTAACCGATGACGACCCTTGCCGAACGGCTCGAGGGCGCTGTCTGGGGGCACCTGATCGGCGATGCCGTCGGCGTTCCGTACGAGTTCACGTCCACTCGCCCAGCGACCTCCGTCGTCTTTGGCGCCAAAGGCAGTCATCACCAGCCCGCGGGCACCTGGAGCGACGACGGGGCGCTCATGTTGGCGCTCCTCGACTCGATGCTCCAAGGCACGTTCGATCTGGAGGACCAGGGTCGTCGCGCCGTCGCCTGGTATCGCGACAAGGCGTACACGCCGGACGGAGACGGCCTCTTCGATATCGGGAATGCCACGTCGTCGGCGCTCCGCGCGATCGTGCACGGGACGCCCGCCGCCGAAGCCGGCGCCACCGGCGAGCAGGCCGGAGGCAACGGGTCGCTCATGCGGATCCTGCCGATCGCCCTCCTCGACCGAGATGCCACCGACTCGGTGCTGATCGAACACGTGGAGCAGGCATCACGCGTCACGCATGGTTACGTTCGACCCCGGGTCGCGTGCGCGCTCTACGTGCTCATCGCTGCACGCCTCTTGCGAGGATCCGGGGGCCGAGAAGCCGTCCTCGCCGATGCTCGCGCGTCTCTGCGGTCGAACCTGACAGCGTTAGGCAACAGCGAGATGCTCGCCGCCCTCGACCACCTCGAGGGGTACACGGAGCGCGCCGGCAAGGGTCGAGTCTGGGACAGTTTCTGGTCCGCCTGGGATGCCTTCGCGGGCGCCAAGGACTACCGAGACACGATCCAGCGAGCCGTCGCCTATGGGAACGACACCGACACCACGGCCGCGATCGCCGGCGGGCTGGCGGGCATTCGATGGGGCATCGAGGGGATCCCGGCGGAGTGGCTGGCCGGGATGCGCGGCAAGGACGTCGTCGAGCCGCTGATCGCGAAGTTGCTGACCACGGTGAAGCCGGCGGCCGCGCCATCAAACCCGCTCCGGGTAAACGTCGTGCCGTTCGAATTCGTCCCGGGTCTGGCCTCGGCGTCGGGTCGGCTCGGGATGACGTTCCTGCCAGGTAAGAACGGGATCTCGGGAATCTCGGGGTCGCATGACCGGGTTCTCGAGGAGGACGCGGCGACACTGCATGCCCTCGGTGTCAACGCCCTGGTGCTGCTCGTCGAGGATCCTGAACTCGACGCGGCCCACGTTCCGGATGTCGTCCGGGTGTTGACAGCCCATGGCGTCGAGACCATCCGTTTCCCGATCAAGGATCAGGGAGTCCCTTCGGACAAGGCGGCGACACGAGCCCTGCTGAATGAGATCGAGGCGAAGATCAAGGCCGGCTCGTTCATTGCCGTCGCGTGCATGGGTGGTCTCGGTCGAACCGGCACGATCGTCGGCTCCCTGCTCCGACAGAACGGTCTCGACGCTGCTGCCGCCGTCGACCTGACTCGAAGGTCCCGGCACGGAGCCATCGAGAACAAGAGGCAAGAAGCCTTCGTCGCCGCATGGGCGAGGGACTCCGCATGACCGCTGCCTTGACTCCCGAGCAGCAGGGCATCATCGAGTTCGGCGACGGGCCGGCTGTGGTGATCGCCGGGGCCGGGACCGGCAAGACGCGGGTCATCGTCGAGCGCGTCCGATGGCTGCTGGGAACCAAGGGCACGACGACCGCCGACAGCGACGGCCGACCGCTCGCCGCCGAGCCGACCCGCGCTTCAGACCCGGATCGGCCGTTCGACGGTCCGCTGCTCCCCGAGCAGATCCTCGTCCTCACCTACAACGTGAAGGCCGCCCGCGAGCTCCAGGATCGGCTCGATGCGACCGTCGGCGCCGCCACGCGTGCCCGCATGACGGTGAGCAACTTCCACAGCTTCTGCCAGCGCGTGCTCACCGAGTCCGCCGGGGACGCCGGCCTCC
>JBBQLI010000025.1:0-31670 GCA_038327765.1 Candidatus Limnocylindrales bacterium
CGATGAGGGAGCCGACGCCGTCCCATGCCGCCCAGGATGCCGCCCGAGAGCGCATCCCGGCTCCCTTCACCACCGATCCCGCGAAGGGTCCGTCCGGCCTTCGACGCGACCTGTTGCTCCGGCTACGGCTCGACGGACCGAGCTCACCTGACCAGCTGGCCGAGCGGGTCGGTGCCAGCCGGACCGGCGTCCTCCAGCAGCTCCGAGCGCTCGAGGCCGCTCGCCTGGTCAGCCGCCAGACGGTCCGACACGGTGTCGGGCGACCGCGCCACCTGTACGACGTGACCGCCGACGCCCAGGACCTCTTTCCGTCGAACTACGACGCGCTGGCCGCCGGTCTGCTCGCCGCGATCGAGGCGGTCGGTGGCGACGATCTGCTCGACCAGGTATTCAGTGCGCGTCGCCGGCAGCTCGGCGATCGCGTCCGGGAGCACATTGCCGAACGCATCACGCCCCAAGCGCCGCTGATCGAGCGCGTTCGGGAGCTGGCCGTCATCCAGGGCGACCAGGGTTACCTCGCCGAGGCATCGGTCGGGACCGATGGCTCGATCCGGCTGCGCGAGCACAACTGCGCCATCTATCACATCGCCGCCGGCTCGCCGGCCGCCTGCCAGGCCGAGCTCGAGCTGTTCAGCGAGATCCTGGGCGCCGACGTCGTGCGCGAGCAGCACATCGCCTCGGGCGACCGCTGCTGCAGCTATCGGATCGCGGAGCGCATCACCGACTGAGTCCGGACTCCGTCTCGAGCCCGTTCGTGATCTGACCCTGGATCAGAGTAGCCGCGGCAGCCTCGACAGCCTCCTCCGTCTCGCGGAACCAGACCGCCAGCTCGCGGTTGACGATCAGCGTCGGCGCGTCCCTCACCTCGAGGATCCCGCCGACCGAGAAGGCGATCGTCGCGTCGGTGATCGGCACCATCGGTTCGCGCTCGGTGAAGTTGCGCAGGCTCGTGGCGCCGAGAGGCCCGTGATATCGCCCGAGTGCCACGTACGGCCCGATCTGTGCCTGGAGGCGGCGCTTGTCGGTCGGGACGCGCAGGGCGCTGTGGCCCCGCGGTCCGCGCGCGACGACCGCACACAGCTCGGATCGGGAGATGGTGAAGCTGGGGACGTTGACGCGATGACCATCGAGACCTTCGAGGACGACGTTCTCCAGGGCGACGGTCGATGTCGCGTTGAGCTGGTCGGTCAGTCGCCTCTCCCGCAGGTCGAACTGACCCGAGATGAGGCAATCGCCCGCGAAGCCGGTGAACTCGATATGCACGCCGCGAGCATCGGTCGTCGGCTCGGACGGGACCACGGCCCGAACGTCAGATTTCGGGCGGGACCCCATATCTCACGGCCGCACCGCCGAGCGAGGAATCATCGTGGGGAGCGGCGCACATCGGTGTGGTCCGATGGCATCCCGTTCTGTGCGCGCGAGCATCACCCTGGCGCCCGACCCTGACCTCCGTGGCATGACCCGCGGGCGCCATCGGTCCGGTTCGAGCGCTAGGCCTCCTCGCGCTCGACAGCGACCCGGGAGGCGGGTTCCAGGCGCGGAGCCGGCACATCGCTGACATTGGGCACGAACGAGGCGGCCAGCGCCGTGGCTGCCGCGGTCTCCTGGTCAGCCACCGAAAGGATCCCGAGCCGGCCGAGCTGTGCCAGCTCGTCACGGATGTACGTCTTGAGCATCTCTGGGCCGTCGGTGTTGATCGTGAACCGGACCTCATTGCGGCGGAAGGTGTCGAAGATCCACCGGAACTCGTCCCAGCCGGAGACGACCCGGGTATTGAGATTCGAGGTAGGGCAGATCTCGAGCACGATGCCCCGGTCGCGGATCATCGCCATCGCCCGCGGGTCGTAGGCGGCCTTGACGCCGTGTCCGATGCGGTCGGGCTCGAGCAGCTCGACGACCCGAGCGACCTCGTCGATCGGGCCCGATTCGCCGGTGTGGACCGTCAGGCCCAGCCCGAACTGGCGAGCGCGCCGGAAGAGACGCCGGTAATCGGCCACCCGGAAGGTCGCCGATTCGGGGCCGGCGATGTCGATCCCGACGACGCCCCGGTCGCGCCAGCCGATGGCCTTGTCGACGATGATCTCATTGAGCTCGAACGGGAAGGCGCGGTCGAGGCAGAAGATGAGCCCGGGCTTGACCGGGTACTCCAGGCTCGCCTTGTCCATGCCACGGACTGCAGCGGCGATGATGTGGTCGAGGTCCTGCTCGCCACCGCGGTTGCGCTTCATCGGGTTGAAGCGAAGCTCCATCGTCGTCACGTTGTTCTTGCGGTAGGCGCCGCCGACGACCTCGTAGACCGAACGCTCGACGGCCAGCGGCGAGCTCTGGATCAGCTCGGTCCAGTGGAACAGCTGGAGATAGCCGTCGAACGAGCGGTTTCTCCGCGGCGAGACCGTGATCATGTCGCGGAATTCCCAGTAGTCCTTGGTCGGCAGCTTGATTCCCTGGGCGTGCGAGATGCCCCACATGATGGCCGGGGTCACGGCGCCACCCAGATGGCAGTGCAGCTCCGCGAGCGGGATCTTGCGCGCGAGCAGACGAGCCATGGCGGCAAGGATACCCGACGGTCGCGTCCTGCCTTGATCTCAGCCCGGATCGGGGGTGCCGCCGAGACACACCGTCGCAGTCGAGATCAGGGTTCCGTCATCGATCGTGAGGACGTAGGTTCCGGCGGGGAAGGCGGCAACGCGCGCCGGGCGGACGATGGTCAACCCCTCGAGCGTCGCGGACATGACCCCGATCGGCGCAGCGGTGCCGTCCGGTCCCATCAGGGCGACCCGCACCTGGAGGTCAGGGAGGCCACGCCGCTGGGCGACGGCGATGATCCGCGCGAGCCCGTCGAGCGATCGGGGGCCGCAGCCGACGGGCGCGATCGCGGTGGGCTTCGCCCGCTCCCGGATGAACGGCAGGAACTGGATCTGCGCGGCGGGCCCCTGCGCGGAGATCGTGGCCGGGGACGCTTCGACCAGCCCGTCCTTGCCCGCGAAGCGCGCGAAGGCACGGACTGCGCCCAGGTTCGTCGGGTCGTCCGGGACCGCGCCCGGGAAGACGGTGATCTCCCATGTCGCGGTGCTCCGGCCGCGCGGACCCGCCCACGAGGCGGTCAGGCTGTAGACACCGGGCGACCAGGTCGTGCCGATGGGGTGGTAGATCACGTACGGCGGGGTATCCGAGCGGTCGGATTCATAGACCGGCTCGAACCCGCTGTAGATAGCCTGCTGGTCCGGCGCCAGCTGTTCGATCCCGGCACTGACATCGGTCGAACCGCCCGGCAGAGCGATCCCGAAGGCTGAGACGCCGAACGCCGCGCGGACCATCCGGTGCGCGGCGGTCGTGGCCCCCGGGGGCGGAAGATCCAGCCACGCATCGTGGACCGTGCCATCCGGCGCGACCGGGCTGCCGCCGACCGACTGGGCAACGTCCCCCACGACGACGAACGGTCCGAATGCCAGTTGCGTCTGCAGGATCGGGTCGCGATGCGGCGTCGCCACCGGCGGGAGGAACGGGAGGCCCGGGCCGACGATGCCCCGATCGTCGAGCACGGCGACGTTCATGCGCAGGATCCGTTCGGGCGTCAGGAGCTCGATCCGGTAGTCGCCCGGCGCCCAGGTCGATCCGGGCGCGCCGCCGATCCGCGGCGGTTCGAAGACCAGGGCGGCAGCGGGACGATCCGACGCGAGCGGCGGGGCATCCAGCCATGCCCACGATCCGTCGGCCACGAATCGATAGATCCGGACGTCGAGCGGGACCTGGTCGTCGGGCGTCGTGATAGCAAGGGCGACGACCGGTGGCAGAGACCCGAGTTCCACGTTCGGTTGCGTGAACGTTGTGACGGGCGCCCAGTGCTCGATGTACCCAGCGCCGCTCGCCACGATCGCACCGAGTCCATACGCGTCCCGGTCGGTGATGGCCCCCAGGACGACGTCGGCGTCGAGCGGCGCGGGGAGTGCCGACGGGGCGCTTTGCGTTGCAGGGCTGCTGCTCGCGGTGGCGCCCGATCCTGGACCCGAGGGGCTCGCGCTGCTCGATGCGACGCCCGCCGGCGCGCTTTCCCACGGCTTGACGATCGCGGCCCCGAGCGCCACGACGACCGCGAGGACGCCGAGGAGGAGCGGATCGAACCGGCGTCGGCGCGGGCCGATCCGGACAGGATCGAACTGGACGGGTCCGCGCGGATCGTCGATCACCCGCGCATCGTGGCACGTGACACGCGATGTGGCATCGGGCGCTGCCCGCGCTGTGTCGCCGGTTCCGGGTCAGCCAGCGAGCGGGACGATGCGTCCTTCGGCGTCGATCGTGGCCTGGCGACGGGCCGCCTTGAGCTCGGCGCCGGGGACCTGGTCGCGCGCGTGGTAACTCGAGCGGACGAGCGGCGCGGATTCCACGTGCTTGAAGCCCAGCGCCAGCGCCTCGACCTTCATCTCGGCAAACTCGTCGGGGTGGTAGTAGCGCTCCAGCGGCAGATGCTGGAGCGATGGCCGCAGGTACTGGCCGATGGTCAGGATGTCCACGTCTGCCTCGCGCAGGGCCTCGAACGCCTCGGTCAGTTCCGGTCGTGTCTCGCCGAGACCCACCATCAGGCTCGACTTCGTGTGGACCGGGTAGCCGATCTCGTCGGCCATCTCCTTCGCCCGTCGGAGAACGTAGAGGGAGCGGTCCCAGCGGGCCCGCTTTCGGACCGGCTTCTGGAGCCGCTTCACGGTCTCGAGATTGTGGTTGAGGATGTCGGGCCTGGCGTCCATCACGGTGCGCAGCCGCTCGTCCGCACCATCGAAGTCCGGGATGAGGACCTCGATGCCCATGCCCGGGCTGGTCTCGCGCATCCGGGTGATGGTCTCGGCGAAGATCCGCGAACCACCGTCGGGCAGGTCGTCACGGGCCACGCTGGTCACGACGACGTGCTCCAGACCAAGCTGGCCGATGGCCTCGGCCACCCGGCGCGGCTCGTCATCGTCGAACCAGGTGGGACGGCCGGTCTTGACCGCGCAGAACCCGCAGGCCCGGGTGCACGTGTCACCCAGGATCATGATCGTGGCGGTGCGCTGGTCCCAGCATTCCGCGATGTTCGGACAGCGCGCTTCCTCGCAGACCGTGTTGAGCGAGAGGCCGCGCAGCAGACCCTTGAGCTCGTGGAAGTTCTCGCCCGATGGCATTCGGGCACGGATCCAGTCCGGGTGACGACGGAGCGCCGTGGAACCGTCGGCAGCCGGCGGACCGGCAAGGCCGCCACCCAGGGCGATCGGCAGGTCCGGGCGACCGTGCACAGAGTCGCCGCCATCGCCGGGCGGGGTGAACATCGGAAGTTCTCGGGCCATCGTCGAAGTCTACGACGCGACCGACGCGACCGACTCGTGCGCGTCCGCGAATGCGTCCGCGAAGCCCGCGGCGAGGTTCCGGGTGGTGTAGCCGAGCTCCGCCGCCGCACGGGCGGAACTGGCCCAGTACGTGACCCCGATGGACGAACTGACGATCTCGCGCAGGTTCGGGGCCAACCCGAACATCGCCCCGGCGTTGGGAAGGAGCGCCGCGCCAAGGCGCAGCGACCAGTCGGGCACGCGCAGGCGCGGGAGGGCATGGCCTCCGGCCCGCGCCGCGATCGCCATGGCCTCGACCAGACGGATGTTGGGCCCGCCCAGGACGTAGGCGCGACCGATCACGCCGCGATCGAGCGCGCGGATCATGCCGGCAGCCAGGTCCTCGACATGCACCGGGGTGACGCCCAGGCCGCCCAGGCCGATGAACGGGACGGTGCCGTGATATGCCTGCGCCAGCTGCTGCCCGATGCCAGAGTGGTCGCGAGGCCCGTAGACGATCCCGGGCTGGACGACGACGACCGGCGCGCCGGCCGCGATGCGACGCTCGACGGCGAGGTGGGCGAGCCACTTCGTCTCGTCGTAGTAGCTGACATAGCCGTCGCGCGGGTCGCGCCGGTAGGTCTCGTCGACGACCCGCCCACGGGTATTCCCGAACGCGACCACCGAGGAGACGTACACGACCCTTCTGACGCCGGCGACGACGGCCGCATCCAGGACGCGCTCCGTCGTGCCGAGGTTGGCGTCGAGCATCGCGGGCCGCTCGCTGGCCGGGATCCCGACCTTGTAGGAACCCGCCGCGTGGATCAGCGCGTCGACGCCGGTCAAGGCGCCGGCGAGGACCGCGGGGTCGCCCAGATCGCTGCGGACGAGTGCGACGTGCGGGCCGCCGAGATCCGCAACGGCATCGGGTTCGCGGACGAGTGCGACCACGTCATCGCCACGGGAGGCCAGCTGGCGCAGCAGGACGCGGCCGATGAACCCGGACCCCCCGGTGACGGCGACGCGCATGGGCAGGACCCGCCTAGTAGACGGGGGTCTCCGGTCCCACAGCTTCGATGGCGGCCTTGACCACCCGCAGGAACGCGGCCGCCTGCGCGCCGTCGTTCGCCCGATGATCGATCGCGACGACCACGTTCATCATCGGCCGGATGGCGATGACATCGCCCTCGGGGGTCTCGCGGACCACCGGGCGCTTGATGATGGCCTCCATCGTGAGGATCGCCACCTCGGGCACATTGATGATCGGCAGCGTGAGGTTCGAGCCGAACCAGCCGGTGTTATCGATCGTGAACGTGCTCCCACCGTAGTCGTCGACGCGGAGCTTGCCGGCACGCGCTCGGGCGGCGACGTCAGCGATGGCGTGGTTGAGCCCGCTGATCGACAGGGAGTCGACATCGCGGACGACCGGGACGAGCAGGCCGTCATCGACGGCGACCGCGACGCCCATGTGGATCCGTCGCTTGGCCAGGAGCCCCTGCTCCGTCCAGTGCGCGTTGAACGACGGCTGCTGCTTGAGTGCCTCCACGGCGGCCTTGATGACGAACGGGACGTAGCTCAGGGAGATCCCTTCGCGGGCCTGGTATTCGCGCTTGGCCGCCTCGCGGGCCTTGACGAGACCTGTCGCATCGACCTCCATGTGCACATACGCGTGGGGCACGGCGAGCGCGCGAGTCATCTGCGCCGCGATGCCCTTGCGCATCAGGGTGAGCGGGACGAGGACTTCGTCGGCGCCCTCGGGGAACGTGATGGCGGCAGGTGTCTGGCCCTTGCCGGCCGGGGCGGCGCCACGAGCAGCGCCGGCCGTCGGTGCCGGTGCGGCTGCTGCGGTCGCAGCCGGAACGGCGGCGCCAGTGCGGATGGCCTCGACCACGGCGATGACGTCCTCGCGGGTGATCCGCCCGCCACCACCGGTACCCGGGACCTGCTCGGCCGACAGGCCGTGCTCACGCAGGAGCCGGCGGACGGCCGGTGTCATGCGCGCGTCGGGATCTGCGCTCGCGGCGACGCCGGCACCCGGGATGTGTGCGGCTGTAGCCGCGGGCACGGGCGCGACCGATGCCGGTGTTGTGGCCGTGGGCACGGCGGCTGGAGGTGCGGCGGCGGCAGCAGCGGCCGGCGCGGCGTCGGAGGCGGCCGGTGTCGCGGTCTTCGCACCGGTCCCGTTCGAGGCCGCGGCGGTTGCCTCGTCCCCGGTGTCGATGATGGCGATCTCCGCGTCGTTGGCGACGACCGCGCCTTCCTCGGCCAGGATCTCGCGCAGGATGCCCTCGAACGGCGACGGGACCTCGGCGTTGACCTTGTCGGTGATGACCTCCAGCAGCGGCTCGAACTTCGCGACATGGTCGCCCGGCTTCTTGAGCCACTTCCCGATGGTGCCCTCGGCGACGCTTTCGCCGAGCTGGGGCATGGTCACCTTCGCCACGTTCGCAGTTCCTCCGCTGGGTCTCGCCGGATTTCGATGCGTAGTGTGGCCCATCGTGGCATTCCGGGTCGAGTGGGTGGATGTTGCGAGGTACGACCCACTGTCGTCATCTGCATGGGTCCGTGCCCGAACGCGGCGAATGGCGTCACGCGTCGGCCGAGCCACGCTCAGGAGCCCTGGATCTAGGCAACCGAATCCGCTTCCGACTCGGCGCTCCTGGCCTATGACGAACATCAGTCGTGGTCCGCAGAAAGATCAGACCACTCATGGAGCTCCTCGGGTCCCGCAGCCACCGGCGAACCGCGACCGTCCGCATGGCATAGGCCCGCGAGAAGAGCGCGGCATGACGGTGGACCCGGTCGCGCGGTGTCCGAGCGTCGGGGAGGACCAGCAGGCGGCCGACGTCGCGGACATCCCACCCGTACCTCTGTCGGGCGATCTTCGGGGCGAGTCGACACTTCATGTCGTGTACTCGGAGGGTCTCCTCGACCGATGCGATCTCCGTCTTGAGTTCCACCACGAGCAGCGTCCGAGAGGAGGAATGCCAGGCCAGCAGGTCGATCGAGCCGCGTTCCCCGAATTCGGAGAAGGAGACCTCAGGGTGAACCTCCCATCCGTCCTCTCGAAGGCGCCTCGTCATAAGCTCGCCAAGCTGAGCGTGGGCCGCGTCGACCAGCCGATCGAGGTCGCCGCCCCGCCACCGGACGACGATCACGACGTCGGCGTCGAAGACCGCGAAGATCCTGCGGAGCCGCCACAAAGGCAGCCGGTCAAGTCGCCCCCGCTCCACATATGAGACGAGGTCCTGGCTCATCCTGGCCCGGGCGCCGACATCCCTCTGCCGGATCCCGAGCCGGTGCCTGAGGGCCCGTGCGAGTCGGCCGATCGCGAGGTCATCCATGCGTTCGATGATGGCGTTCGGTACTTATCGGTCACTCACTTGGACGCGGATTGGCGAGCAACGACCCAGTGTCGTGTTACGCGAAGGCGCAGGCCGGCCTTGCGCCGTCGCCGGAGGCTCCACGCGTGGATTTCGGCGGCGCTGGGCAGCTGTGTGCGCCCGAGGGTGGCATGGGTCGCATACCACGACACCGGGTCGTATCCCGCGCAATCGGGGGCCAGAAGTCATGACGCGCGCCCCACGCGATCCGGCCCAACGCCCCCCCACGCGTCGGCCCGCGTCCCGCGTCCCGCGCGACCCTCAGTACGCTGCGAGCGTCCGAATCCCGGCGGCGATCTTTTCCGGGCTGACCATGAACCAGTCTTCGAGGACGTGGTTGTACGGGATCGCCGGCACGTCCGGCCCCGCGATGCGGGTCACCGGCCCGTCGAGGTAGTCGAACGCCTCTTCCGCGACGATCGCGGCCACTTCGGCCCCATACCCGCCGAACCGGTTGTCCTCGTAGACGATCAGGCACTTGCCGGTCTTGCGGACCGAATCGAGCACGGTCTCCTGGTCGAGCGGTCGGAGCGTCCGCAGGTCGATGACCTCGACGCTGATGCCATCCTCCGCTACAAGGTCGGCCGCCTCCAGCGCGTAGTGGGCCATCAACCCATACGCGATGACCGTGATCTGGCTCCCGGGCCGGGTGATCGCGGCCCGACCCAACGGCACCACGTACTCGCCGTCGGGCACGTCGCCCCGAACGCTCCGGTACATCTTCTTGTGCTCGAAGAACAGGACTGGGTCCTCATCGCGGATGGCCGCCCGCAGCAGCCCCGCCGCGTCGTACGGGGTGGACGGCACGACCACCTTCAGTCCGGGCACGTGCGTGAAGAACGCCTCGACGCTCTGGGAGTGGTACAGCGCGCCGTGGACGCCTCCCCCGTACGGCGCCCGGATCGTCATGGGGACGTGGAATCCGTCATTCGAGCGATAGCGCATCCGCGCCGCCTCGGACACGATCTGGTTGAATGCGGGGAAGATGAAGTCGGCGAACTGGATCTCGCACACGGGTCGCAGACCGTTCATCGCCGCCCCGATCGACGCGCCCACGATCATCGACTCGGTGACGGGCGTGTCGATGACTCGCTCCTCCCCGAACTCGGTCCACAACCCGTCGGTCGCCAGGAAGACCCCGCCCTTCCGTCCGACGTCTTCACCCAGCACGATCATCGATGGGTCCCGCCGCATCTCGGTGGCGAGGGTCTCGCGGATCGCCTCGATGAAGGTCCGGTTCGGCATCAGAGGCCAGCCGCGTCATCGGGGACGACGCCATACACGAAGTGCATCGCCGTCGACACGTCCGGGTCCGGCTCAGCCTCCGCGAAATCGGCGGCGTCTTCGACCGCGGCAGCGATCTCGGTCGCCAGCGCCGCCTCCACTTCGGCTGTCAGGACGCCCGCCTCGCGCAGGCGCTCGCG
Organism: Candidatus Limnocylindrales bacterium; assembly: GCA_038327765.1. Classification (GTDB taxonomy): domain Bacteria; phylum Chloroflexota; class Limnocylindria; order Limnocylindrales; family CSP1-4; genus SPCO01. The sequence continues at coordinate 10,102 of JBBQLI010000025.1, forward strand.
AAACCGTGGCAATGGGTCGTGCTCGCGACCTGCGGCCAGGTCCCCGGCTGAGCGGTATTTCGTCTCCTGATCGTCGGAGGAATGCGGGGTCAGCCGCGTGACCTTGGCCTCGATGAGCGTGGGGCCGTCGCCGGCGCGCGCCCGCGCCACGGCCTCTCGGGCGACCGCATAGCAGGCCAGCACATCACCACCATCCACGACGATGCCGGGGATCCCGTACCCAGCCGCCCGTGACGCGACATCCGGGACCGACACCTCCATGGCCATCGGCACGCTGATGGCATAGCCGTTGTTCTCCACGACGTAGACGAAGGGCAGCTTGTGGATGGCCGCGAAGTTGAGCCCCTCGTGGACGTCGCCCTGGTTCGACGACCCCTCCCCCATGCTCGCCATCGCCACCTGCCCGGTCTTGCGGATCTTCGCCGCGAGGGCGATCCCGACCGCGTGCAGCAGCTGCGTTCCGACCGGCGAGCTGACCGACACCAGCTGATGTCGCGGGCTGCCGTAGTGGCCGGCCATCGACCGCCCACCCGACGTCGTGTCGCCCGCCGTTGCGTACTGCGAGGTCATGATGTCGCGGGGCGTCATCCCGAACGTGAGACAGGTCGCGATCGACCGATAGAACGGGGCGATCCAGTCGAGTCCACGCTCGAATGCCCAGGCGATGCCGACCTGCGCGCCTTCGTGGCCCTGGCCGCTGATGACGAACGGGATCCGGCCCGACCGGTTCAGCAGCCACATCCGCTCGTCAAGGGCGCGCGCGAGCGCGACGAGGCGATACATCGCGATCAGATCCGCGTCGGACAGGCCGACCGAATCAGCGAGGGTCGATTGTCCGGGGGTCGCGGCCATCGCTGGGATGGGCCTCCCTCACCAGTTGATCGAGCGACCGTCCACCGCCATGGCGGCCTCGCCGATGATCTCCGACAGCGTCGGATGCGCATGGGTCGCGGCCCCGATCTCCCAGGGGGTCGCTTCGAGCGTGGCGCCAAGGCTGGCCTCGGCGATGAGGTCCGTGGCGTGCGGGCCGATGATATGGATCCCGAGCGTGTCGTCGGTCGCCCTGTCGGCGATGACTTTGACGAAGCCCTCGTATTCGCCCCCGATGAGGGCCTTGGCGATCGCCTGGAACGGGACCTTGCCCACCTTGTAGTCGGTGCCGGCAGCCTTGACCTGCTCCTCGGTGAGGCCGATCGATGCGATCTCCGGCCGGCAATACGTGGCGTGCGGCTGCTTCGTGTAGTCCATCGCGTGGACATCGGGGTCGCCCACGATCGTGTGGGCAGCGATGATCCCCTCGTGGGCCGCCGTATGGGCGAGCCACAGGCCACCGATGACGTCGCCCACGGCGTAGATGTGCGGCTCGCGGGTCCGCATGAAGCCATTGGTCTTGATCACGCCACGCTCCACCTCGACCCGCGTGGTCTCGAGACCGATGTCCTCGACGTTCGCGGCACGGCCCGTGGCGACCAGCAGGAGCTCGGCGTGGATCTCGGTCGCCGGCTTGCCGTCCGGGCCCACGGTGACAGAGACGCCCTCGTTGTCGGCCTTCACGGACGCCGCGTCGAACCGGGCATCGGTCATCACCGTGATCCCGCGCTTCGTGAAGCTGCGCTCGAGTGCCTTGCTCACCTCGCCATCCTCGAGCGGGACGATGCGCGGCAGGTATTCGAGCAGGGTGACCTTGACCCCGACGTCGTGGAACATCGATGCGAATTCCACGCCGACAGCGCCGGCCCCGATGATCACGATGTCCTTGGGGAGCGTGTCCAGCCGCAGGATCTCGTCACTCGTGACGATGCGCGTCCCGTCGGGGGTGATGCCCGGCAGAGACTTGACCCGCGAACCCGTGGCGATGATCACGTTGGTCGCGCTCAGGACGCGCTCTCCGCCGCCGCCGGGCGTGCCGTCCTCGCCGGTCTGGCTGACACGGACCTTGCCCGGTCCGGCGAGCCGCCCGCGACCGGCGACCCAGGTGACCTTGTTCTTGTCGACGAGCGACTTCAGGCCGGTCCACATCCGCTTCACGATGGCGTCACGGCGAGCTGCCATCGCGGCGTAGTCCACGACTCCTTCGCCGGGGAGGGTCAGCCCGTAGTCCTTGGCGTGCTTGACCTTTTCGACGAACGCGGCGGACTCGAGCAGCGCCTTCGTGGGGATGCAGCCGCGATGCAGGCAGGTGCCGCCGATCTTGTCCTCGTCGACGAGGGCCACCTTGAGGCCCAGCTGGGCGGCCCGGAACGCGGCGGCATACCCGCCCGTCCCGGCGCCGAGGACGACGAGGTCGAAATCATTGGACGAGCCGACGGCCATGGGTCAGGGTGCCTCGCGGAGCCTGCGCTCGGGCGCTCGCGCACGGGCGTCGGCGGGCCGGTCAGGCGGGTGGATCATCGCCATCGATGGTACGCGCGGTGTCGCGGCTCCCGCAACCGGGCCACGGTGCCGGTGCGTTGGCGCCCCATGCGAGCGGCCCATCGCCGACCGGGACGAACGGCTGGCGTGGGGGCGCGCAAGACCGTTGCGATGGGCGCCGGGGGGCCCTACAGTGACGCGAACGATGTCGCGCGTTCCCCAGGCGCGCGACCCCCGCGTGAGGCCAGGAGGAGAGCTGCGCGACCGACCGTTCTGGGACGCCCGGACCCATGCCCATCGACGCCCTGAGCGTCGAGGAGCCCGCTCATCGCTGGAGAGGGAAGATGCCCACTCGTACCCCGCGCCGCACCATCGCGGCGACCGTCGCCGCCATCGCGCTGTTGCTGGCGACCATCGTGCCGGCTGGTGCCGCTGATCCGGTCAAGCCCGCCGCTCGAGGCGACATCAGCCTCGTCAAGAACCTGACTCCGTCGAGTCGGGTCACGGGCAGCAAGTCCACCTCGAGTCGCCTGGCCCAGAGCGATCGCACGCTCGTCGCCCGGACTGACTCGCGCTCGGTCAACGTCGTGATCAAGCTCGACTTCGACGCCGTCGCCAGTTATGGCGGCGGGATCGACGGCCTCAAGGCCACCAGCCCGCGCGTGACGGGCAAGCCCCTCGACAAGACCTCGTCGGCCGAGAAGGCGTATCGCTCGTTCATCGGAACCCGCGAGGATGCCTTCGTCCGATCGCTCAAGGCCCTCGTGCCGAGGAGCGTCATCGGCAGCCGTCTCGAGACCGTCTACGGCGGCATCGCCGCGGCCGTCCCGGCCAACTCGGTCAAGGCCATCCTGAAGCTGCCGGGCGTCGTCGCCGTGCAGTCGGACGTGCTCGAGCATCCGCTGACGGACGCCAGCTCCACGTTCATCGACGCGGACCCGGTGTACGCGGACCTTGGGACCACCGCCAACGCGGGCCAGGGGATCATCTTCGGCAGCCTCGACACGGGCGTCTGGCCGGAGCATCCCTCGTTCGAGGACCAGGGCAACCTGTCGGCCCCGACCGGCCCGGCGCGTGCCTGCGACTTCGGGATCGACCCGCTGACGAGCGATCCGTTCACCTGCAACAACAAGCTGATCGGCGGTCAGCCATTCCTGACCACCTATCTGTCCGATCCCACTCGTGCCTCAGGTGAGACGTTCACCAGCGCGCGCGACTCGGACGGCCACGGCACGCACACGTCCAGCACCGTCGCGGGCGACATCGTCGCCCATGCCCCGGTCCTCGGCGTCGATCGCGGTCCCATCCATGGCATGGCGCCCGGGGCGTGGGTCATGGTCTACAAGGTCTGCGGCATCACCGGCTGCTACAGCTCGGACTCCGCGGCCGCCGTCGGCCAGGCCATCTACGACGGCGTCGATGTCATCAACTTCTCGATCTCCGGCGGCACCGATCCGATGACGGATCCGGTCGAGCTCGCCTTCCTGGACGCCTACAACGCCGGCGTCGTCGTCTCGGCTTCGGCCGGCAACGATGGCCCGACCGCGGGCACCGTGAACCACCTCTCGCCGTGGACCATCTCGGTCGCCGCTTCGACGCAGACGCGCGCGTTCGAGTCGACCCTGACCCTCACCGATGGAGCCACGAGCGCGACCTTCACGGGCGCCTCGATCACCGCGGGGATCAGCGCACCGACACCCATCGTCTTCGCCTCGGCCGCGCCGTACAACGACGCCAAGTGCGTGAACCCGGCGACTGCCGGCATCTTCACGGGCAAGATCGTCGCCTGCGAGCGCGGGACCAACGCCCGCGTCGACAAGGGCTACGACGTGCTCCAGGGCGGGGCCGCAGGCATGGTCCTGTACAACCCGATCCTGGCCGACACCGAGACGGACAACCACTGGCTCCCCACCGTCCACCTGGCTGACGGGACCGCCTTCGTGGCCTTCCTGACCGCCCATCCGACGGCCACCGCCACCTTTACCGCCGGCACCAAGGTCAACGGACAGGGCGACGTCATGGCCGCCTTCTCGTCCCGCGGTCCTGGCGGCAATTTCATCAAGCCTGATGTGACCGCCCCCGGCGTCGAGATCCTCGCGGGCGATACGCCCGTCCGGGACGCGACCGACGGTGGTCCGGCCGGTGAGTACTACCAGGCGATCGCCGGGACCTCGATGGCGTCACCGCATGTCGCGGGCGCCGCGATCCTGGTTCGTGCCGAGCATCCGTACTGGACACCCGGCCAGGTGAAGTCGGCCCTTATGGGGACCGCCGTCACCACCGTGAAGAAGGAGGATCTGACCACGCCGGCCGATCCGTTCGACTTCGGGTCCGGCCGGATCGATGTCGCCGCAGCCGCGGCGGCGCCGCTCACGTTCGATGAGACCGCAGCCGACTTCTACGAGATGACGACGGACGCGGTCCACGCCATCGACCTGAACATCCCCTCGATCGACGCCACGGTCATGCCCGGTCGCATCACGACCACGCGCGTGGCCAAGAACCCGACCAACAAGACGCTGACCTATTCGGTGGCCACCACCGCGCCGGCCCACTCGACGATCACCGTCTCCCCTTCGAAGTTCACGCTCGCCCCGGGCAAGTCGGTGACCTTGACCGTCACCATCGAGTCCACGGCGACCATCGGCACGCAGCAGTTCGGCGCGATCAAGATCGTGACCACGGTCGGGGTCGGATCCGCCGCCCAGATCCGGCGGATCCATCTGCCGGTCGCGTTCATCCACACGCAGGCTGACGTGGCGCTCACGCAGACCTGCTCGCCGTCGTCCATCGTCAAGACGCACACGTCGCTGTGCACCGTCACCGCGACCAATGACGGGTTCACCCCGCAGGCGGTGAGTCTCGAGACGCGCACATCGGGCAACCTCAGGATCGTCGGGACGTCCGGCGTGACGAAGATCGACAGCCACACGGCACGCAAGGGCAGCACCGTGCTCGAAGGCGGCCAGCCGGGCGTCCCGAGTCTGTCGCCGCTCGGGTTCGATGGCTATTTCTCGCTCGACAACCTCGGGACTCCGCACACCCCGATCGGCGATGAGGACATCCTCAACTTCCCCGTACCGTCATTCCTCTACGGCGGCGTAACCTACGACACCCTCGGTGTCGATTCGAATGGCTACATCATCGTGGGCGGAGGGACCTCGCAGGACGACGAGTGCTGCAACCTTCCCTCGGGACCGTCATCGACCAGGCCGAACAACATCCTGGCGCCGTTCTGGACGGACCTCGATGGCACGGGTGCCGACGGCATCCTGGCCGACGTCGTCAGCGACGGAACGGATAGCTGGATCGTGATCGAGTACCGGGTCAACGTGTTCGGGACAAGCGACCTCCAGACCTTCCAGATCTGGATCGGGATCAACGGCACCGAGGACATCAGCTACGCGTATGGCACGCTGCCGACGGATCCGGCGCAGCCGTTCCTGGTCGGTGCGGAGAACCCGCTCGGTCAGGGCGAGATGTCGGCCACCCTCCCGACGGAGGACCTGGTCGTCACGTCGTCTGCTCCCACCCCCGGGGGGTCGCTCCACTACAAGATCCGTGTCCGCGGGACGTCCGTGGGTGGGGGTCTGGTCAAGACCGAGATGACCGCCAGCGAAACGGCTGGTGTCACCATCGCCCGGACCTCGATCACCGTCAGGAAGAAGTAGCGCAGGACAGCCTGTCCTGAGCCGCTTCGAACGGCCGGTCCCGCTTGGGACCGGCCGTTCGGCATGCCATGGGCCGGTGCTAGACTCGCCGGCAGGCTCGACCGGGGTCCGGGAGCTCCCGACCACCCCCCGGTCCGACCCGACGCAGGAGCGAACCCATGGATCCCGCGATCCTCCGCGCCGCCGCCCTGGTGCTCGTCGCGTATGTCGCTGGCTCGATCCCGATGGGTGTCCTGGTGGCCCGCCTGACCGGTGGCGTCGACCTCCGGACGGTGGGGTCCGGCCGGACCGGCGGCACGAACGCCCTGCGAGCCCTCGGACGTCGTCGCGCGGCCGTGGTCGTCGCTGGGGATCTCCTCAAGGGGGCGCTCCCCGTGCTGCTGGCGCGGGTCGTGACGAACGGCGATCCGACGGTCGAGGTCCTGTGTGGAGCTGCGGCCGTCGCCGGTGCCATCTGGTCCGTCTTTGCGGGTTTTCGGAGCGGACGCGGGGTGGGTGCCGGCGTCGGGACGATGCTCGTCATCCAGCCGTTCGCCGTCCTGCTCGCGACACCCGTCTTCATCGTGGTGATCCTGCTCACGCGCTACGTGTCGCTCGGATCACTGCTGGGTTCGGCCTCGATGGTGCCGGCCATGCTGCTGATGCTGATGCTCGTGCCCGGGACGCCGGTGCCATACGTGCTGTACGCAGCGGTCGGAGCCGCGTTCATCTGGCTCGCCCATGCCGACAACATCGATCGGCTCATCCACGGGACGGAACGCAAGTTCGACCTGGGACTGCTCGCGGGCAAGCGCCCCGGCTGACGGCTCGCCACCGCCCGCGCGCCGGACATGGGAACGACCCGGGACGGCTGACGGCCCGGGTCGAGGATCAGGCTTGTTCGGCGGACCGTGGATCGGCCCGCATCGAGAGGAAGGGATCAGCCGCCGCGCATGCTCCGGAAGCAGTCGCTGCAGTAGACCGGCTTGCCGCTGGTCGGGCGGAACGGGACCTGGGCGTCGCGGCCGCAGTTCGAGCAGGTCGCGGTGAACATCTCGCGCGGTCCGCGATCGCGCGACGCGTAGCCGCCGGCCCCACCACCACCACCGCCGCCACCGTAGCCACCCGAGCCTCCGGCGGAGTACCCGCCGCCGGCGCTGTAGCCACCGTAGGAACTGCCGCCGCCGTCGGCGTTGCGGGCAGCCTTGCGGGTGGCTCGACACGACGGGCATCGGCGCGGCTCGGTGAACCCACGCTGTGCGTAGAAGTCCTGCTCGGAGGCTGTGAACACGAACTCCTGTCCACAATCCGCACAGGTCAGGTTCCTATCGCTGTACACGAAAACGAACTCCTCTCGGTAGCCGGCGCGAGCCCATCGGGTTGTCTCGCGTCAGCCGTGAGAGGGGTCCGAGTTGCGTCGTGCTACATGTGTGGCCGTGGGCCGTTCCACGGCGTTTCGGGAGGGATGGTACGCAGTCGGTTTGGGCTTGCATAGCCCCGACTTTCGTCCCGGGAGCGGACCGTCAGGCGGCCGGATCGCCCGGAGCGACCACTGGATCCGCGTCCGTCGCGACCACCGAATACTCGCGTCGCGCGAGCGTGAGATACGCCTCCACCTCGCGCGCCCGGCGGGTCTCGCCCCAGCCCAGTTCCGTTCCCAGGAGGTCGGCGACGCGAGGGGCGATCGCGGCCCCTCGATCGGGCAGTTCCTGGGCGAGTCGAGTGCGTCGGGCGAGGACGTCGTCGAGGGTCATCGCCAGCTCGTGGCGGGCCGCCCATGGGACCTCGGCCTCGAGGAACGGGCGCCCCGCGACGAGCGGGCGGAGGAGCCCCAGCTCCGAGCCGAGGCCCACCACGCCCGGCGCCTCGGTGCCGTGTCGGGCGACGAGGCGTGCAGCCGCTCCCGCCGAGATGTCGGTGAGCGCCGGGATCGTCGAAAGCTCGCCCGTGATCCGATCCAGGGCCGACAGGTCCGCCGCGCCCACGAGCCGTCGTTCCTCGGTCTGGCTCGGCCGGACGCGAGCGCCGTCGCGTCCGAGGACGGCGTCGACCACGTCGCGTGCCATGACCCGATAGGTCGTGTACTTCCCTCCCCCGATCCGCACCACGCCGCTGGCGTCGACCGTCACGCGGTGCTCCCGGGACGCCTTCACGGTCGACCCGTCCGATGGCGCGATGAGCGGTCGGAGCCCGGCGTACGTCCCCACCACGTCGGCCCGCGTCAGGCTGACGTCCATCGTGGCATTGACGGTATCGAGCAGCTTGTCGACCTCCCAGCCCGCGGCGCTCGGATGCTCCGGGTCGCCCTCGTAGGGCGCGTCCGTCGTGCCGATCAGCCAGAACTCGGGCCAGGGCACAAGGAAGACGATCTTGCCCGGTACGCGGATCGTCAGACCGGTCTTGTTGGGGATGCGCTCGCGTGGCACCACGAGGTGCGCGCCACGGCTCGGCAGGATGCGCAGGGTCCCGCCACCGAACGGCTGATCAGGTTCGGCGGCCCAGACGCCGGTGGCGTCGATGACGGCACGCGTGCGGATCTCGAGGTCGGCCCCGGTGAGCACGTCCTGGGCACGGACAGCGTCGAGCGTGCCGTAGGTGGGGTCGGACCGCAGGCCCGTCGCCCGGACCCGGGTGACCGCCACGGCGCCGGCGGCGATCGCCGTCCGAGCCACGGCCAACGTGTAGCGGGCGTCGTCTTCGACTCCGTCGTGATAGACCAGTCCGCCGCGCAGACCCTCATGTCGAAGCGTCGGAGCGAGGTCGAGGGTCTCGGCCCGGGTCAGGCGCTGGTGCCAGCCACCGTCGTGGCGCGCGCCGAGGACGTCGTACAGGGTCAGACCAGCGTCGTAGAACGCTTTCGACACGTACGGGATGCCGTAGATCGGGAAGAGCAGCGGCTCCAGGCGGACCAGGTGCGGCGCCAGCCGCAGCAGCCGTGACCGCTCGGCCAACGCCTCGCGCACGAGCCCGAACCGGAACTGTTCAAGGTAGCGCACGCCGCCGTGGATCAGCCGCGACGAGCGCGACGAGGTCCCGGCCGCGATGTCGTCCTGCTCGATGAGTGCAGCGCGCATGCCACGCGATGTCGCGTCGAGCAGCGCTCCAGCCCCCACGATCCCGCCACCGACGATGACCACGTCCCAGGTCTCATCGACCAGGGCCTGCAGCGCCGCCCGGCGCGCCGCGACCAGGTCGACGGTCGTGGTCGACGGCGGCGTAGGAGTCGGATTCGGAATGGAGTTCGGCGTCGGGATCTCGGTCGGAGGCGCGGTGGGTTCGGTCATCGCGCGGGACCATCCGGGCTCTCCGGCCGGTCGCGCGAGATGCGCCACAGGATCCAGGCCGTCCCGACCAGCAGCACCACGATCGCCACGGGCGTGCGGAAGAAGAGCTGCTGGAGCGTCGTCGGGAGCAAGCTTGTCGCGAAGGCCAGACCGAGGACCACGGCCACGACGACCGCTGCGACCAGGAGGACCTCGCGCCAGCCCGGTTGGCGCGCGCTGCGTGTCGGTTCAGCCACGATCCGCCTCCACGGGGATCCCGATGGGCGCCACCAGGACCTTGCCGGCATACGCCGCGCCGCGCCGGGTCAGCAGCCCGGTCTTGGGACGATGGAACGTGACGGTCAGGTCGGCCTGGACCGCGGGGTCGGAGGGTTCCCCGCTGGAGAGGTCCACCGCCGTCGGCGTGTCTACCGCGACGATCGGGACACCGGCCTTCGCAGCCTGGCGGATCAGTTCGACGGCGGATCGGATCGGTTCGCGGAGCGCGCCCTGCACGCCGGTCCCCAACAGCGCATCAACGACGACCGCGGCACGGTCCATGCCGCCACCGAAGATCGCGACGTCGCGGGCGTTCGGGAGATGCGCCTTCGTGATCCCCGCATCGCGGGTGATCCGGTCCCAGTTGCGGGCCGCGGTCTCTCCCTTCGGCCTGGCTTCGGTGGCCACCAGCGCGACAATGACCGTCGCACCCGCGAGCGCGAGCCGCCGGGCCGCGACGAATCCGTCGCCGCCGTTGTTGCCGGGACCACACAGGACCACGATCGGCCCGGTGCCCCAGCGCTCGAGGTCCACAGCGAGGGCCCTGACCGCGGCGGCGACAGCGGTCCCGGCATGCTCCATGAGGCGTTCCTGCGGGATCCCCAGCATCTGCGCTCGCCGGTCTGCGCCCGTCATGGCCTCAGCCGAGATCGGCGATTGCGCCGCGCAGGCCGCCCAGCGTCGACGCAGCCCGCGCAGGTCCACCTCGAAGATGGTCGGGTCGTTCGCCGGCAGGTCGGTCGATGGATCGACGGTGGTGGGCATCGCCGCCCAAGCGTAGCCGAACCCCGGTCAGCCCATCCGCAGGCGAACGGAGCCGCCCGCGAGTTCCAGGAACCCGTCGCGCTCGAGACCGCGCGCCGCGCAGGCGATCGCGTCGGCGTCATGGTCCCCGAGTCGGACAGGGAGTGCCACCCACGCGCCGTCCGCCGCCCCGACGAGCAGTGCGACGAGGCGTCCGCGAAGCCAGCGGTTCGTGGCCTCGAAACGTTCGGTGATCCGCCGGGGCCGTGACGGCCCCACGACCACGCCGACACCCCGCGAGGCACAGACAGCGGCCACCGGGCAGCCACCGCAGGCCGGCGCGGATCGCGTGCAGATCGTGGCGGCCAGATCCATGACGGCATCGACCCATCGCCGCGGGTCGGTCCGGGAGACCAGGTCATCGGCGGCGACCTGGAGTCGTCGGTCGGGAAGGGTTTCACCGAGCACTCGTGCGATGACCCGTCGCACGTTCACGTCCAGTGGCGCGACGGACATCCCGAACGCACTAGCTGCCACTGCGCGGGCCGTGTACGGACCGATGCCCGGAAGGCACTCCAGCGCGTCGACCGTCGCGGGGACTCGACCGCCGTGATCCGCGACGATGGTCCGGGCCGCCGCGCGCAGGGCAAGGGCGCGACGGTTGTAGCCAAGCCCGGACCATGCCGCGAGCAGGTCGTGCGTCGGCGCCCGGGCAAGGTCATCGGCGGTCGGCCAACGGTCGATGAATCGCTGCCAGATCGGCCCGATCCGCTCGATCTGTGTCTGCTGCGACATGACTTCCGCGACGAGGATCTGCCAGGGCGATGTCGCGCCGCGGATGGCCAATGGCCGACGCGTCGACCGGTGCCAGCGCAGCAGACGAGCGTTGAACGCTCGCCGACTCGGGACCGTAGGACCGGGCATGGGCGCAAGTCTGACCCAGGTGAGAGACGGGTGAGCGGCGGATGAGCGATGCGCCGTAGCATTCGGATTCGAACCCGCTCCGCTCGAGGACGCCCGCATGGCCACCGCCACTCCCGCCTTCATCGGCTTCCACCCTGACGCGATCGCGTTCCTCGCGGATCTCGCCGAGAACAACGACCGAGCCTGGTTCCAGCCGCGCAAGGCCGAATACGAGCGGCTGCTCAAGGCGCCGATGGAGGCGCTTGTCGCCGCACTGGCAGATCGTCTTGAGACGCGCGGCATCCCGCTCCTGGCCGATCCGAAGCATTCGATCTTCCGGATCTACCGCGATACCCGCTTCTCCAAGGACAAGTCCCCGTACAAGACCCACATGGGTGCCAGCTTCCCGTGGATCGGGCGCGTGGGCGGCCCGGTCGATGGAGCCGACACCGATGTCGCCCACGCGAACGGTGGCTACTTCAACTTCGGACCGGGTGACATGTACGTCGGCGGCGGCATGTGGCTCCCCGAACGACCGCGGATGGAGGCGTTCCGGCGCCAGGTCGTCGATCACCCGGAGCGGGTTCGAGCCGCACTCCAGGACCCCGGCGTCCTGGCCACGTTCGGCGAGATCCATCCGCACGGCCAGTACCAGCGGGTCCCGCCGGGCTGGCCCGCCGATCATCCACTCGCCGATTGGCTGCGCTACAAGGACGTCGTCTTCGGTCGGCACCTCTCGGACGACGAGGTCACCTCGGCCGACCTCCCCGACATCCTCGCCAACGACTACGCGGTCGCCCTGCCCGTCTTCCGCTTCCTCGCCACCCTCGACGGGTAGCGCGTGCGGTTTGGCGCGGCGTTCTGGATCAATCGGACGGACTGGCCGTCCCTGCGCGACGCGTGCCTCGCAGTGGAACAGGCCGGCTGGGACAGTCTGTGGGTCGACGACCACCTGCTCGCCGACGAAGGCGACTCCGACGACCCCAAGCTCGAGGGCTGGACGACCCTCGCCGCACTGGCCGTCCTCACGGAGCGCGTCCGACTCGGTCTCCTCGTGGCGGCCAACACCTTCCGGCCGCCGGGGCTGACCGCGAAACTCGCGACGACGATCGATCAGCTCTCAGGAGGCCGCGCGGTCCTGGGGATCGGCGGCGGCTGGTTCGCGCGCGAGCACGAGGCCTTCGGGATCGATTTCGGGACGGGCTTCGGGGATCGGCTGGACCATCTGGACGAAGCCGTCGGGCTGATCCGGCGGCTGCTCGATGGCGAACGGGTCACGCACATCGGCCGGTTCTACTCGATGGACGATGCGGTGTGCCAGCCACGGCCGATCCAGGCTCGCCTCCCGATCCTGATCGGCGGGTCCGGTCCGACCAAGACGCTCCGCACGGCCGCGCGGTACGCGGATATCTGGAACGGCTATGGGCCGCCGGAGACGATCGACGCGACAAGTGGCGTCCTGCGCCAGCGATGCGACGAGATCGGCCGTCCGTTCGAGGCGATCGAACGGACCGTGACGCTGCACGGCGTGGTGCGCGACACGGCGTCGGCGGCCATGGCGGCATGGGACGGGATCGCGGCACGGCACGGGCTGGCCGGCAAGGTCGCCGCGGACGGGACTGGTCGCGGCCTGACGGTCGGCGGCGCTCCATCCGAGGTCAGCGCGTACCTGGACGGCTATCGGCGGATCGGTGTCTCGGAGGTCATCTTCGTGTTCCGGGCCCCGTTCGATCTCGAGACGATCGAGCGCGTCGGCGAACTCCGGGCGTCACTCGCGCTGACTCGCGCGGATCCTCGAGGTGGATCGGTCGTGCTCCGTCGCCTTCGATGAGCCAGGTCATCCCCCCGACGGGTGCCCAGAACCAGGTCGGGAGATAGGTCGCGGCATAGATGAACTCGCTGGTCTCCTTGTCGATCTCGAAGGCCCGCAGGAGATCGACATCGATGACCCCTCGCACACCCTCGACGCGGAGACCATCCCGATAGGCCTCCAGGAACCGTTCGCGGGCGCGCAGGAACCAGCCGTCCATGTCGAGACCGGGTCGAGTGAGCCGTCCGCCGTTGCGTCGCTCGGCGCGACGGATCGCGCTGCGGCCCACGTGGTCGAGCGAACGCAGCATCGACGCCACGTCGCGCAACGGGGATCGGTGCGCGTGCCGCGCCTCGACCGGTTCGAGCGGGTCGCCCTCGAAGTCGATGATGCGATAGCCATCGGGTGAGATCAGGACCTGGCCGAGGTGGTAGTCGCCATGGGCCCGGATGATCCGCGGCGTGGTCGGCAGGGCGCGCAACGTGGTCATCACTTCCGCGATCGCGGGGGCCATGGCGCGAAGACGCTCGCCCTCCTCTCCCTTGGTGACCTCGAGCGCGTTGGCCAGGTGTCGGCGAGCTGCGGTCGCCCAGCCCTCGATCTCCTTGCGGGTGGCGTCGCGCGGCGCCAGTTCCGGCACTCCCCGGGCGCTCGAGAGTGCCGCGTGCATCCCGGCGGTCAGCGTGCCGAGGTCAGCGGCAACCTCCGTGGCCCACTCCACGCTGATCTCGCCGGGAGCCAGCAGCCACGCCACCAGCGACTCGGCGATCGCTTCGTACGCGTCGGATCCCTTGGCGATGAACGTCTGCGCGATCGCCACGGTGGAGGCGCCGTGGCGCCTCGAGACCACCTCGGCGAAGCCGCCGAGCGGCGGGACGGCGGGAAACTGCGCTTCCTCCGCGAGGTACGCCACGAGCTCGAGTTCCGGGTTGAGCCCGGGCTGGATGCGCCGGTACATCTTGATCAGCACCCGCTCGTCGAGCACGACCGAGGTGTTCGACTGGTCGGCGCCGAGGTCCCGTTCCGTGGCGCGTGCGATCCCGCGCGGCATCGCGCGCCCCGGCCGACAGACAAGGGCCGCCGTGACGTTCGTGGCCCCTCGAGGGCGCATCGCCGGGATCGTCCTGCCTTCGGCCATCGCTGCGGCCAGCGCCCGCCAGACACCGTCACCGGGGACCGCGAGCCGCGTCGGGCGTCCGGTCAGCGCGAACGAATACCGCTGGCTCGAACCGTCATCGAGCGTGATCGACGCGATGGCGAGGACATGGCCACCCGCGAACTCGAGTTCGAAGGCGTCCTCGAGTTCGATCGAGCGGATCGTCCGTCCCTTGCCGCCGAACCAGCGTTCGGTGACGATGACGTCCCGGTCGAGTGCCGCAAGCGCGGCCGCGACCTCGGCGTGCGTGCTCAGATCTTGAGCATCACGTGCTTGACGACCGTGTAGTCCTCGATCGCGTACATGCTCTGGTCCTTGCCGTAGCCGGACTCCTTGAAACCACCGTGCGGCATCTCGCTGACCAGCATGAAGTGGTCGTTGATCCAGACGGTCCCGAATTGGATCGCCTTGGCGACCCGCATCCCGCGCCCGGCGTCCTTGGTCCAGACCGACGACGCAAGCCCGAACCGGACGTCGTTGGCCCAGGCGATGGCCTGTTCCTCATCGGCGAAACGCTGGACCGTGACGACCGGCCCGAAGACCTCGTCCTGGACGATCTCGCTGCGCTGGTCGGGACCGGCGATGACCGTCGGCTCGTAGTAGGCGCCGGGCCGATCCGGACGCGAGCCACCGGCCACGATCTCGGCGCCCGCACGGGCGCGTTCGACCATGCCATCGACCTTGTCGGCCTGTGACTTGGAGATCAGCGAACCCATCTCGATGTCGTCGCCGTCGGCTGGGTTGCCCCACTTGATGGTCTTGACAGCCGCGGATAGGTCGGCGACGAAGTTGTCGTAGATCTTGGGGCCGGTGATGATCCGGCAGGCCGCCGTGCAGTCCTGCCCGGAGTTCCAGTAGCCCCACAGCTTGATGGCCTCGGCGACTTCGTTCGGATCGGCGTCATCGAAGACGATGACCGGGGCCTTGCCACCGAGTTCCAGGTGAAGCCGCTTGACGCGGTCCGCCGCGACCTTCGCGATGTGCTTGCCGGTATCCGTGTCGCCGGTGACCGAGATCATCGCGACCTTCGGGTGGCCGACGAGGGCGTCACCGATCGAGCCACCCGTGCCGGTGATCACGTTGAGCACGCCCGGGGGCAGGATGTCCTGCGAGATCTCGCCGAGCACCAGCGCGGTGAGCGGGGTCCGCGACGACGGCTTGAGGATGACCGTGTTGCCGGCCGCGAGCGCGGGGCCGATCTTCCAGCCGGCCATCATGATCGGGTAGTTCCACGGCGCGATCGAGCCCACCACGCCCACCGGTTCGCGGCGGATCATCGAAGTGTGGCCGGCCATGTACTCGTTCGCGGCCTTGCCTTCCATCACCCGCGCGGCGCCCGCGAAGAAGCGCAGGTTATCGACGAGGACGGGGATCTCGTCGATCGCCGCCGTGACCGGCTTGCCAGTGTTCTTCGACTCCAGCCGACCGAGTTCCTCGCCACGCGCTTCGAGCGCATCGGCCAGCTTGAGCAGCGCCAGAGAGCGATCCTGCGGCGTGCTGTGCTGCCAGGTCTCGAACGCCTTCGCGGCCGCGTTCGCGGCGCGGTCGACATCCTCGGCATCGGATGCCTGGACCTTGGCGATGACCGTTTCGTCCGCGGGGTTTTCGACGTCAAGCGTCTTGCCGGAGGCGGAGTCGGCCCACTCACCACCGATGAGCTGCTGATAGGTCTTGACGCGCTCGGCGACGTCGGTCATCGGGGTGTCCTCCTGGCTGGTGACGGGATCGTGTCAGTGGCGCGGGATGGTGACGTCATCGTAGCCCGCGGCGGGAAGGGCGTCCCGCCACGTGCGGCGACAGCCGGGAGCGGTGGCGGCCAGAGCGGCGACAGCCGGGAGCGGTGGCGGCCAGAGCCGGGACGGCCAGAGCCGTGGCGGCCGCGGCGGCGCCCGTTCCGGCGGCGCGACGGCCCGTTTCCGGCAAATGATCCTCAGGCGGGCACTCGTCACCTCTCCGGCCCCCCCAGACCACGGAATCGACCGATTCCCGCCGGTTCCAGCGTCATCCGGCCGCGTGGCGACGCATCTGCCGGATTCCTTGTGACCAATGCCCGCCTGGAGGCCATCTGGCAGAAACCGAAGCCCGGCACGCGCTCGTGGGGCAGGCCGACAGCAGGCAGAGAGCGAGCAGGCAGCGAGGCGGGGATGCGGGCCGCGAAGAATGAAGCCGGCCAGACGCCCTAGCGCGTGACCGGCTCCCCCGTCCGTGCCACCCGTTCGATAAGATCCGCCGCGTGCACCGTCCCGGCGGAGGCCTTCATCCGGGCCGACATCGCCGCCAGGCGCGCCGCCAGGGCCCGGTCGTCGAGCAGTTCATCGATCGCGTCGGTGAGCTCCTCGTCGCGGAACGCGTACGTCGAGAGCCGTCGCCCGAACCCGGTCTCATCGATCCGCTGCGCGTTATCCACCTGGTCCCAGAACAACGGGAGCACGATCATCGGCTTGCCGTGGTGGAACGCCTCGGTGACCGTGTTGTTGCCGCCATGCGTGATCACCAGGTCCACCTGCGGCAGGATCGCCGGCTGCGGCAGGAACCCCTCCCCGGTCTGGTTGTCGTGCAGCGTGATCTGGTCCGCCAGCGGTCCCTTCGAGACGATGACCCGATGCTCGGTCGTTGCCAGGAGATCGACCAGCCGCTGCATCAGCCCGACATCCGCGGACCCCAGTGATCCCAGGGACAGGTAGATCAGGGCACCGTCGCGTTCGCGCAGGTGTTCGGGCAGATCCCACGTGCTCTCGGCGGCCCGGATGGTCGAGTCCAGGCGATGCCACGTCGGAGCGAGCGGGCGTTCGCGGGTGTAATCGGCCTCGGCCGGGAACGAGTACAGGTTGAGCCACGGCGACTCGACCATGAAGTCCGGTCCCAGCGGCCCATAGCTGAGCGTGGTCTCGCGATGCTCGCGACAGAACGCCTCGAAGTCGGCCCACAGGTCGCCGTGCGTGCGCCGCACCTCCTCGAGGAACGCCGGCCAGCCGTTGCGATCGGCCGTGGCATACCCCGACGAGAACGGTGCGATCCCCGGGTCCTTCATCTCAGCGGGATGGCAGGACATGATCCGTGCCCACGGCCGTCCAGCCTCGGCAAGCGCCGGGAACGCGACCACGTTGTCCTCGACGATCACGTCAGGAGCCAACTCGTCGAAGATCTCGAGGAGTCGTGGCGTGACGTACTTCGATCCATCGACCAGCGCCTGGAAGGTGGGCGCGATGAATTCGCCAAGCTGGTCGATGGTGGGCTTGCGAAAGACCGGGGACGTGTCCCGGATGAAGTCGATCCAGAACTGGCCGGGGATCTCGGGCTCGGCCGGTGGCGGTCCGAGTCGCATCAGGCGCTCCTCGAACCCCTTCGCCTCGAGCGTCCCGGCGAACGATTCCTCGACCACGAAGACGACGCGATGTCCGCGCGCCCGAAGCACCTGGCCGATCCCGACGCAATTGTTGGTCGGCCCGTAGGCGCCTTCGGGGAAGAAGACGATGGTCCGTGCGTCGGTCACGAAGCCCTCCGGTCGATGGCTCGGCGGATCAGGCTCCGATCATGGCCATTTGTCGCGCCGCGTGTTCAGCGACCCTGCAGGACGGACCGGAGACGCTTGAACTCGCTTTCGTCGATCTCGCCATTCGCGAATCGCGTGCGGAGAGCATCAAGCGCCGGGTCGGGTCTCGCGCTACCGCCGTGGACGAGGCGGGCAAGACCGACGATGAGGACGTACGCCACCGCGACGAACATGCCCATTATCGTGAGGACGATCAGGATCTCGGCGATCCCGACGTTCGGCATGGTTCCCTCCAGTGCTGCGGTCAGGCGCGTGTCCGGAGCGTCGGCGCCCTGCTCCGCATCGTAGGCCCTTACCGTCCCAGCGCAAGGGCCGCGACCAGCAAGAACGCGGCGCCGACCACGACCGCCGCGTCCAGCCATGACCAGCGCAGATCGCGGTAGTGCGTCATCGGTCCGGACCCGAATGCCCGTGCGTCCATCGCGAGCGCGAGGCGATCCCCGTGGCGGATGGCAAGGACCAGCAGGGACACCAGCAACCGCGGATGCCACGAACCGCGCAGACCCCTGATGCGGCGCGCCTGCCGGAGCGTGGTCAGGTCCTCGCCGAACCGCGGGATGGCCTGGTACGCGGCCAGCGCTCCGTAGGCGAACCGTGGCGAGACATGGGCCTGCCGCACGAGCGCATCCGCAAGCCGCGTCGGGTCCGTCGTGAGCGTGAAGACCGCACCGACGGACGCGATCGCGATCACCCGCAACGCGAGCGCGACCCCATTCGTGGCAGCAAGGGTCGTGACGCGAACGGGACCGATCACCACGAGGGCGGCCCCCGCCGGGTCGCCGTTGCTCGTCGAATACAGGGCATTGAACAGCCCGATGCCGACGGCCGCCACCCAGAGCGGCGCGATGGCGCGAACGAGCGAACGGACCGGCACGGAACCCAGGCCCGCCCCAGCGACGAGCACGGCCGCGGCGAGCACCAGCGGTGCTGTCCATGCGAGCGTGAACGCCAGGCCGATCAGCCACCCCACGGCCACGCCCAGCTTGACGATGGGGCTGGTCCGCCCGAGCAGGCTATCGAGCTGGGCATCGGCCAGCTCGAGGCGCGCGAACGTCACCGGACTGGTTCGTCCGACACGATCCGACCGTCCGCGATGGTCACGACCCGCGACGCGACGTCGGCCACGAAGCGCGCATCGTGGGTGGCGGCGATGAGCGTGACGCCGGCCCGGAGGTGGGCGTCAAGGATCCCGAGCAGGCCGTCGTAGGTGCGGTGGTCCTGTCCGAACGTCGGCTCATCGAGGACCAGGACGTCCGGGTCGCGGACCAGTGCGGTGGCCAGCGACAGGCGACGGGCCTCGCCACCAGACAGGCGGAACGGACTGCGCGCACCAAACCGCTCCAAGGGTAGACCGAGGTCGCTGAGCAGTGCCTCGGCGGCTTCGTGCTGCGTCGGGTCGAGCCCGAGCAGGATCTCGTCGCGGACATGCTCGGTGAGGAACTGACGCTCGGGCTCCTGGAAGACATAGGCCGCGCGACGGGCCAGTCCCGCGGCCGGGAGTGCAGCGGGATCGACGCCACCCAGCGAGACCGTGCCCACCTGTGCGCGGAGCAACCCCACGAGGAGCCGGGCCAGCGTCGACTTGCCGCCACCGTTCGGTCCGACCAGCGCGAGCCGCTCACCAGCTTCGATCCGCAGCGAGACGTCGTCCAGGACCGGGCGTCCGGGTTCGTAGGCGAACGTCAGGCGTTGCGCCTCGATCGCCAACCCGCCGCGAGCGGTCCCGACGCGTGGCGGTTCGCTCGCTCGCACGGGTTCGATGGCTGCCGGCAGCCAGATCCCGGCGTCACCCATCCGAGCCGCGGAGCGCGCCGCGACCTCAGCTGGGGGCCCGGTGTCGATCGGTCGCCCGGAAGCGTCGATGGCGAGGACCACGTCGGCGAGGGCCCACGCCCGTTCCACGCGGTGTTCGATGAGCACGATCGTCGTGGTCCGGGCGGCGCGGATGGCGTCGATGCGATCGAGGAAGGCGGCGGCGCCGTCCGGGTCGAGATTGGCCGTCGGTTCGTCAAGCACGAGGACGCCGGGTAGGGGCGCCAGGACCCCTGCGAGCGCGAGGCGCTGCTGCTGACCGCCAGACAGCCGGCGGGACCGGCGTCGACCCAGCCCGCCCAGGCCAGCCTCCACGAGCGCCTCCGGGACCCGCCGGAGCATCCGCTCCACCGGCCAGCCGCGGTTCTCCAGCCCGAACGCGACGTCATCCTCCACCCGGTCCATGACCAGCTGGGTCGTGGGATCCTGGAACACGAGCCCGACGCGTTCGGCCAAGGCGGGTCGGGCGATCGCGCCGATCGACACCCCATCCAGCGTGAGCTCGCCGGTCAACGCCGCCGGCACGTCGCGCGGGATCAGGCCCGCGATGGCGAGCGCCAGGGTGCTCTTGCCTGAGCCCGACGGCCCCACCACCAGCAGCGTCCCACCTGCCGGGAGGTCGAACGAGATCCCGTCGAGCGCGGGACGATCACTGGCCCGATAGGTGATCGTGAGATCGCGTGCTGCCAGCGCGGCCGCGAGGGCAGGGCGCGCGCCGATGTCGTCAGCGTGGGCGGTCCGGGCGGTCAGTCCGGGAACCCTTCGAGGACGCCGGCGCCCTTGAGTGCCCGATGGAGCGCCACCGACCCGCCAGCGACGAGGACGACGGCCGAGATCGCCATCAGCAGACCACGGACGAGCTGCACGTTGAGACTCGCGTCGGCGTAGTAGAGGGTCCAGTCGTGGATCCATGCTGCCGCCGCACTGGCGATCGCCGCGATCGCGAGGACCGGAAACGACCACAGCCGATAGAGCGTGAAGGCGAAGACGAGTTCCGCCGCGGCCCCCTGCGCGAACCCGGACAGGAGCGTATCGACCCCCCATTGGCTGCCGAGGATCGCGGAGACGCCCGCCGCGACGAGCTCGGCGAAGAGGGCGGCGCCTGGATTTCGCACGATGAGCGGCGCAAGCACTGCCGGGACCAGCCAGATCGCGTAGGCCAGATCCTTCAGCGGCGGTGCGAAGCTGAAGAGGGCGTCGATCGGGCCGCCCCAGGCGAGGTTCCATGCCCAGAACACGACCCCGAACGCGACGCCGATGACTGCGGCGATGACGATGTCGCGCGTGCGCCAGCGCGTGTCGGGAAGGGTGGTCGACGCTGGGGCGCCGATGGTGCTGGCCATGAACGAGGGTCCTCCGATCTCTGTGCATGCGAAACGCCGCCTCCGGGTGCCGGGGACGGCGTCATCGATCACATGGGCCTGCTTCCTTCGCCGGTACGAGCCGGATCAGGTTCGGCGGGTCTGTGGCCTGGCCACACTCTCAGCGCGTCAGCGCTCCCCGGAGGCGATCTTCAGTTGTGGCGCCAGCGTAGCACGATGCTCCGGGCCTACTTCCCGACGTGGTCCCGCAGCCAGACGATGACGTCGGACAGGATCTTCTGGCTTTCAGGTTCGTTGTGGAGTTCGTGGCGGAGGCCCGGGTAGGTGCGGCGTTCGATGCCGGGCGCGCCCTGGAGCACGGCCGAAGCCTCGACCGGCACGATCCGGTCGTCCTCGCCGTGGACGACCAGGGTGGGGATGCCGAACCCGCGACCGGCGATGCCACGCACGCGGACCTGTTCGGCCAGGGCCTCGGCGCCGAAGCGCGTCGTGGTCGAACGGTTCCGCGCGGGGTCGGCCTCGTAGACCTGGCCGACGCTCGGGTCGCGTGACAGCTTCGAGCCGTCGAAATCGCTCTTGAGTGCCAGGGTCGGCGCGACCCGGCTGAGCGTTCGAGCGAAGGCCTTCTGCCAGGCGGGCACGTCGGAATCGAGGGCTGGTGAACCGAGGACCGCCACGTCGGGCTTGGGGTGGTCACTCAGCAGATAACCGGCCACGATGAGGCC